>CAZSQE010000026.1:0-14152 GCA_964608905.1 uncultured bacterium
GGGGCGGTGAGCCGCGCGAACCCGGCCTGGGCGGACGCCGTCGTGCGGCTGGCCTCGCTCGACTTCGAGGACGGGGACTTCGCGTCGGCGCGCGACCGCGCCAACGCGGCGCTGGCGCTGTGCCCCGAGTACGGCCGGGCGCACGCCGTGCTGGCCAAGGCGCTCGAGTCGCAGCGCTTCGCCGTGGACGTGCACCGCGCCGGCTACGAGCGGCGCTTCGCCGCCGCGCCCATGCCCGAGGTGCCGGGCATCGAGACGTTCGTGGTGAACTGGAAGTCGCTCTCGCCGCGGCACCGGAAGCGCGTGGCGCTCTCGGTGGCGCCGTGGCAACGGTTCCTGCCGGTGCTCAAGGCGGGCGGGCTCGACTACCACATCAAGCCCATGTACATGCTGCTCTCCGAGACGCCCGGGCAGGAGACGCTCAAGGACCAGCGCATCGGCTACGACTCGCGCCTGTGGGACGACGTGCGCGGCTGCGGCGGCTACCACACCATCACCGGCATCGAGGACGTCGAGCGCACCATCTTCGACCGCTACGACACGGTGCTGCACGAGCTGACCCACCAGGTGCACGGCGTGCTCACCTACGACCAGTCGCGCGAGATCCTCGAGCTGTACCGCCGCGCCAAGGAGCGCGACGACCTGGACCACGACTCGTTCCTGTCGCGCTACGCCGGCGGCGCGGTGGAGGAGTACTTCGCCGAGGGGGCGAACGCCCTGTACTCGAGGGACCGCGACGCCTACGACCCGCGCGACGTGGTGCACGGCCGGCTGGTGGCGAAGGACCCGGACCTCAAGGCCCTCATCGAGCGGCTCATGGCGCAGACCGACGTGAGCGCGAGCTACCCGGTGGCCTACACCAACGCCGGCGACGACCGCGTCTACCGCGGGAAGGTGGACGAGGCGCTCCCCTACTACGAGAAGGCGCTGGGGCTGAAACCCGACGAGGAGAGCGCGCTGCTCTCGCACGCGCGCGCGCTCGACCTGGGCAACCGCGGCCCGGAGATGATCGCGGCGGCCAACCGGGCGATGCACGCCCACCCGGCGAGCGGCGCGGTGCTGGCCCAGGCGGCCGAGGCGTTCTGGCACGGCGGGCTCGGGCTCGAGGCGGCGCTGACGCTGCTGCGGGACCGCCGCGCCGGCGTGCGCGCCGAGGACCGCTGGCTGGTGGACATGGAGGCCTCGCGCCTGGCCTGGGTGCGCGGCGACGGGGCCGCGGCGCTGGCGGCGGCCGACTCGGTGCTGGCGCGCCAGTCGGACAGCCCGGGCGGCCTGCGCGCCCGCGCCGCGGCGCTGGCGCTGGCCGGGCGCTGGGACGAGGCCTTCGCCGAGTACGAGCGGGCGGTGCGGCTGCGCACCGGCCTCGTGGACCTGCGCTGCGACTACGCGTTCGACCTCGTCCGCGCCGGACGCCACGAGGAGGCCGCCCGCCAGCTCGACGAGGCGAGGCTGCTGGACGAGAAGGACCCGACCGCCGAGGCGCTGCGCGGCCTGAACGCCCTGCGGCAGGAGGACCCGGTGGCGGCGATGCGGCACGCCCACCAGGCGCTCAAGTGGGGCCCGTGGTCGGACCTCGCGCGCATCGTGCTGGGCGCCGGGCAGCGGGACGTCGGCCTGCCCGACAAGGCGGCGGCCACCTGGGCGCCGGTGCGCGAGCGGATCGCGCGCGACGCGCCCTACGAGTGGATCTACCGGCAGGACCTCGCCAGCTGGGTGCCGACGCACCAGCTGCCGGCGGTGGAGCGCTCGCTGCTGGAGGAGCTGTCGGCGGGGAGCCGCTAGGCGCGGGGCGCCTCCGAGCGGCCCGGGCCGGACGGGCGGGGAACGTGGACGCCGCGGGCGCGGGCGCCGATCAGACAGTATGGAACGACCGGCTCGCGGTCGTAGGGTCCGTTTGCCCGCGAGGGCAAGGGACCGGTGGCGGATTGGCCGCCACGCTCGATCGCGGGTTAGCACCTTGCGGCGCCAGAGCCGCATACGAGAGGAGCCGGTCGTGAGCGCGAACGATACCACCTGGGTGGGGATGGACGCCCACAAGAACTCGATCCAGTTGGCCGCCCTGCTCCCAGGGCAGGCGGAGCCGGTGGCGTGGAGCGAGGATACGACGACGGAGGCGGTCCGGCGGCTGGCCCGCAAGCTCCAGCGGCTCGCCCCGGGGAGGTGCGCTGCTGCTACGAGGCCGGGCCAACCGGCTACGCCCTGCAGCGCCAGCTTCAGGCGGCCGGGGTTCTCTGCACGGTCATCGCCCCCTCGCTGACCCCGGTGAAGCCGGGCACGCGGATCAAGACCGACCGTCGCGACGCCCGCAAGCTGGCCGAGTTGTTCCGGGCCGGGCTGTTGACCGAGGTGCATCCGCCGAGCGAGTCGGACGAGGCGCTGCGGGATCTGTGCCGCTGTCGCGACGACGTGCGGGCGGACCTGCTGCGGGCCCGGCACCGGCTGAGCAAGTTCCTGTTGCGGCGCCACTGCCTCTACCGGCAGACCAAGCACCACTGGGGCACCCGGCATGTCGCGTGGCTGGAGCAACTGCGCTTCGACGATCCGATGAGCCAGGCGACCTTCGACAGCTACTTCCTCGCCGTGCAGCAACTCGAGGAGCGCCAGCGCCAACTCGACGCCCAACTCGCCACGTTCGGAGCGCAGGAGCCCTACCGGGAGCCGGTCGCCGCCCTGCGCTGCTTCAAGGGCATCGATACGGTGACGGCGGTCTGCCTGGTCGCCGAACTGCACGACTTCCGTCGCTTCCGCTCGCCCCGCCAGCTCATGGCCTACGTCGGCCTGGTGCCGAGCGAGAGCTCCAGCGGGGAACGTGAGCGCCGCGGACCGATCACCAAGTCGGGCAACCGCCAGGTGCGGCGCTTGCTGGTCGAGGCCGCCTGGCACCACCGCTACCGCCCGGCCCTCGGGGCCCCGCTACGGGCACGACGAGCGGGCCAGCCGGCGCGGGTGCTGGCCATCGCCGACCGGGCCCAGGAACGGCTCTGTGCGCGCTACCGGCGCATGAGCGCCGCCGGCAAGGTCCAACCCAAGGCCATCGTCGCCATGGCGCGGGAGCTGTGTGGCTACCTGTGGGCGGTGTTGCACCCGGCGGCAGCACCGAGCCGGGGTTGAGTCGGACCGTAAGAAAGAAGCCGCACTCGGGGTGAGGAGGACGGATGAAGGTCGGCACGATCCGGAGGTCGCGCGACTGCGCTGTGCGGTACGGAGGCTCCATCTCCCGAACCCGCGTTCTCAGAGAGCGATCCCTCCCGACGGATCACAGTCCTGCGGCTCTGGCCGGGACGCCGGTGCAACCCGCGAATACTAGCGTGACTCGTCGTCGAAGCGCCCGGCCTTCTCCGTCGTCCTCGTTCGCGCGGTCAAACGAAAACCCAACGGCCACCCGATGGGTGGCCGCCAGGAGAACCGAACAAGTGCCTTGACTCAGGGTCGTTCCATACTAGCGCAGGAAGGCGAGCCGCTGCGTGCGGGACTGCCCCGCCGACTCGAGCCGCACCAGGTAGACGCCCGGGCCGACCGGGCGGCCGCCCTCGTCCCGGCCGTCCCAGGCGACCCGGTGCGTGCCGGGCGCGTGCGCGCCGTCGGCCAGCGTGCGAACGCGCCCGCCGCGCACGTCGTACACGTCGAGGCGCGCCGCCGCCGCCCGCGGCAGCACGAAGTCGAGCGTGGCGCTCCCCCGCGCCGGATTGGGCCGCGGCGCCAGCAACGCCAGCGCCGACGGCAGCGCCGGCTCGTTCGCGTCCAGCACGCCGGTCGTGCGCAGGATCCACTCGTCGGGGTCGAACAGCACGTTCTGCGGCTCCTCGTCCACGTGGAAGACGAACGTCTGGCTGGGAAGCGAGTCCCAGGCGACGAAGGTGCGCGTCCCGCCCGCGGTCTGGACGACGATGTCCACCGGCATCCAGAACGTCTGCCACTCCTGCGCCTGGCTGATGAAGACCGACACGTCCCAGCCGCCCGCGGCCGGGGCGCTCCACCAGCGGTAGCCGTAGACCGGGTAGTACTCGCCGTAGATCCACTGGGCGAAGAACGCGTCGAGGTCGCGCCCCGCGAACTCCTCGCACACCGCCTGGAAGTCCTCGGTCGTGGCGGTGCCGTAGGCGTGGCGCCGGCCGTACTCGCGCAGGGCCTGGAAGAAGAGCGTGTCGCCCAGCA
Organism: uncultured bacterium; assembly: GCA_964608905.1. Taxonomy (GTDB): domain Bacteria; phylum Eisenbacteria; class RBG-16-71-46; order RBG-16-71-46; family RBG-16-71-46; genus JANXPZ01. The sequence goes on from CAZSQE010000026.1 coordinate 4,156, forward strand.
CGTGCCGCAGCATGTGCGGCACCCACGAGGCCTTGTTGTAGGTCAGCGAGCCGCTGAACATGCGCGAGATGGTCGCGTCCCCGGGCACGATGATGGTGCCCGAGCCGAAGTAGCGCGTCCCGGCCATCTCGGCGTGGTAGGCGGCCATGCCCGACTGCGCCTCGGCCCACAGCGCCTCCGACCAGGTGGCGAAACCCTCGTTCAGCCACAGGTGCGTGAAGTCGCGGCAGGTCACCCAGTCGCCCCACCACTGGTGCGCCAGCTCGTGGACCATGAGGTACTCGGAGGTCACGCTGCCGAGGCTGGTGATGGTCTGGTGCTCCATGCCGCCGCCCCAGGAGAACTGCGCCTCGCCGTACTTCTCGTCGAGGAACGGGTACTCGCCGAAGCGCGCGGCGAAGGCGGCGATGGCGCCCTTGACCTTCGCGCGCACCGGCGCGGCGGCCGCGCTGTCGGGCGGCGAGATCCACGCCCCCACCGGCATCGAGTCCCCGCCGGCGGTCACGTACCAGTCGGTCGAGACCTTGTAGGGGTGGCTGGTGACCGAGACGAGGTAGGTCGCGATCGGGTGGCGCTCGACCCAGCGGGTGATCGCCTGCGCGCCGTCGTCGCTGGAGTCCACCAGCACGCCGTTCGAGACCGTCTTCATCCCGGTCGGCACGGTGACGCGCACGCTCGCCGAGTCGGCCTTGTCCTCCGGGTGGTCCTTGCAGGGCCACCACTCGCGCGCCCCGTACGGCTCGCTCAGCGTCCAGACCATGGGCAGGGTGTTCTTCGTGGTGAAGGCGAAGGCGCTGCCGAACGCCCCGGCGCCGGGCGTGCCGTGGTACCAGACGGTGAGGTCGAGCGACTCGCCGGTGAGCCAGGCGCGGTCGAGCGTGACCACGAGTTGGTCCACGCCGCGGCCGAAGGGCACGGCGGTGCCGCCCACCTTCACGCTGTCCACGACCATCGGGTCGCCGAGGTCCAGCTCGAGCGCGAGCAGCGGCCCCGCGACGACCGTGGCGCGGATGCGTGCGCTGCCGGTCAGCACCTTGGTCGACAGGTCGGGCGCCAGGTCGAGGTCGTAGGCGGTGACGTCCCAGGCCTGCTGGTTGGGCGTGGGCCCGGCCGCCAGCAGCGCCGCCGCGTCCGCCACGGCGCGCAGCTTGTGGAACGCGAGGTACTCGGTGAGGTCCCCCGCCTCCCGCGTGGCGTCGGTCCAGCCGGCGGGCGTGGACGGCAGGCGGACCGGCTCGGCGGCGGCCGGCGCGGCGACGCCGAGGCAGGCCAGGGCGAGCAGGGCGGCCGGCCGGGTCCAGGAGCGCATCGTCATGCCACGATTGTAGCCCAACCGGGCCCGGGGCGCCGCCGGTGGTCCGGACGGACGGGGTCTCGCCCGCGCCACGGCGAGTCGGGTCGCGGCGGCCGGTCCCACCCCTACGCGTGCAGTTCGACGACGTCCCGGTCGGAGAGCGCGTGGTCCCGGTCCACCTGCTGGCCGTCGAAGCGGGCGTTGCCCCAGATGCGGGCGAAGCGCAGGCGCTCGGCGACGTCCTTGTGCACGTGGAGCGCCAGGTCGTGCACCGTCGCGCCCGATTCGAGCACGAACGGCCGGGCGTAGTCGGGCTTGTGCCCCGGCTCCTTGGCGTAGATGCGGATGCGCCCGAGGTCGGCGAACAGGCGTCCGCGCAGCTCCTCCAGCCCGTGGCCGTGCTCGGCCGAGACGCGGAAGACCGGCAGGCCGTCCCCGGCGGCGTCCGTCGCCATCGCGGCGAACGTGCCGTCGGCGTCCTGGTCCGCCTTGTTGAGCACGAGGAACACCGGGCGCGAGACCAGCAGCGGCGAGGCGTCCGGCGGCCGCGGCCGGGAGCGCGGCCAGACCCGGGCGCGCTCGAGCAGCGCCCGGCACGCCGTCAGCGCCTCGTCCACGTCGTCGGCGCCCGGGTCGAGCACGAGCAGCACGCCGTCGGCGTTGCGCACCAGGTTCGCCATGTAGGGCTCGCCGTGCAGCGGGCTCACCGCCGGCGTGTCCACCAGCTGCACCTGCACGTCCTCGAACGGCATCATCCCGGGCAGGGGCGCGTGGGTGGTGAACGGGTAGGCCGCCACCTCGGGGTGGGCGTGGGTGAGCGCCTTCAGCAGCGCCGACTTGCCCGCGTTGGGCGGACCGACCAGCGCCCACTGGCCGGCGCCCTCGCGGCGTACGTGCCCGGGGTCGGCGCGGCGGGCCCCGCCACGGGCCCCCTGCTCGGCCTCGTCCTCCAGCTTGGCCATGCGCCGGCGGATGTCGGCCTGCAGCTTCTCCGTGCCCTTGTGCTTGGGCAGCAGCGCCATCATCTCGCGCAGCGCGACCAGCTTCTCCTCGCGCGTGCCCGCGGCGCGGAAGCGCTCCTCCGCCTCCTTGTACTGGGGGGTCAGGTTCGCCGGCATCGCCCCCATGATAGGAAGCCCGCGGCCGGCTGTGAAGCCCCCCGTTCCCGCGCCGGTCCGGCCCCCGGCCGCGCGCGTCCGGAGAGCGCCCGGCTGGTCCCCCGGTCGCATTGACTCGCCCGCTCCGGCGGGCCACCATGTCGCGCCGCCTGGTCCGCCCGGGCACGGGTCGGGAGACGCGTGCGGCAGGACGGGACCAGGACCGGACGGCGATGATCATCGGGATCGGCGTGGACGTGCTGGAGGTGGCGCGGATGGAGCGGGAGCTTCGCCGCGACCCCCGGGCGTTCGCCGCCGGGCTCTTCACCCCCGCCGAGATCGCGGACTGCGAGGCCGAGCGCCGCCCGGCCCCGCACTTCGCGGCGCGTTTCGCGGCCAAGGAGGCCGCGCTCAAGGCCCTGGGCGCCGAGGATCGTGACGGCGCCTCGTGGCGCGAGGCGGAGGTGGAGCGCACGCCGGCGGGGGCGCCCCGGCTCCGGCTGCACGGCCGCCTCGCGGCCCTGGCCGGCGCGCGGGGCGCCGACCGCTGGTTCGTGTCACTGACGCACACCCGGGACCTGGCGGCGGCCGCCGTGGTCCTCGAATCGTCCAGCAACCGGTAGTCCGTCCGACGGAGAGGGCGCAGCGCATGAGCGATCCGATCACCTACGAGGAGCGGCTGAAGGGGTTCGACTGGAGCGTCGCCGAGCGGGATCTGGGCTGGAAGCGCGGCGAGCCCATCAACATCGGCTGGCACTGCAGCGACCGCATCTGCCAGCAGGGTCACGGGGCGCGCCCGGCGCTGTTGTGGGAGGACTCGGCCGGCGAGGAGCGCCGCTACACCTACGACGACCTGCGCGTGCTCTCGAACACCATCGCCGCCTACCTGCAGCGCCTCGGCCTGCAGCCGGGCGAGCGCGTCTGCCTGTTCCTCGACCGCGTGCCCGAGCTGTACATCGGCTTCCTCGGCATCCTCAAGATGGGCGGCATCGCCCAGCCGCTGTTCTCCGCCTTCGGCGACGAGTCGCTCCACACCCGGCTCGACAACGCCCAGACCACCGCCATCGTCACCCAGCGCAAGCACGTCGCCAAGGTGCGCAAGATCCGCGACTCGCTGCCGGCGCTCAAGCACATCATCGTCGTGGACGGCGCCGAGGGCCCGCCGCTGCAGGCGCGCGAGGTGCCGCTGGCGCTGGACCGCGAGCCGCGGGTCGAGACGTTCGAGTGCTTCCCCTCCGAGCCCGAGACGCCGTCGGTGCTCCACTACACCTCCGGCACCACCGGCCAGCCCAAGGGCGCGCAGCACGTGCACTCCTCGCTGGTCGCGCAGTACCTGACCAGCAAGTGGGTGCTCGACCTCCGGCCCGACGACGTCTACTGGTGCAACGCCGACCCCGGCTGGGTCACCGGCACCTCGTACGGCATCATCGGACCGTGGGCCAACGGCGTGACCCAGGTCGTGCTCGACTCCGGGTTCATCGCCGAGCGCTGGTACGCCTTCCTGCAGAAGCACAAGGTCACCGTGTGGTACTCCGCCCCCACCGCCATCCGCCTGCTCATGCGCGAGGGCACCGAGGCGGTGCGGAAGTTCGACCTCTCCGCCCTGCGGCACCTGGCCAGCGTCGGCGAGCCGCTCAACGCCGAGGCGGTGCTGTGGTCGAAGGAGGCCTTCGGCATCCCCTTCCACGACACCTACTGGCAGACCGAGACCGGCTGCATGGTGATCACGAACTTCCCCGGCATGCCGATCAAGCCCGGCTCGATGGGCAAGCCCTTCCCCGGCATCACCGCCACGGTGCTGAACGCCCGCACCCACGAGCCGGTGGACCAGGTGGGCAGCGTCGGCCTCATCGCGCTGAAGCCCGGCTGGCCCTCGATGATGCGCTCGTACTGGAAGAACCCGACCGCCTACGACAACAAGTTCAAGAACGGCTGGTACCTGACCGGCGACCGCGCCAGCATCGACGCCGACGGCTACTTCTGGTTCGTCGGCCGCGACGACGACGTCATCAACACCGGCGGGCACCTCGTCGGCCCCTTCGAGATCGAGTCGGCGCTGCTCGAGCACGCGGCGGTGGCCGAGTCGGCGGCGGTGGCCAAGCCCGACCCGGTCAACATGGAGGTGGTCAAGGCGTTCGTGGTCCTGAAGCCGGGCCACGAGGCGGGCCCCGACCTCGAGTTGGAGATCATGAACTTCATCCGCAAGCGGCTCTCCCCGCTGGCCATGCCGCAGGAGATCGAGTTCGCGGAATCGCTGCCCAAGACGCGCAGCGGCAAGATCGTGCGCCGCATCCTGCGCGCCCAGGAGTGGGGCGAGCCGATCGGCGACATCAGCACGGTGATGGACGACTGAAACCGGACACCAACCCACGGAGCGGACGATGGACGAACTGAAGGGCCTGATCCTCGACTACGTGAAGCGCGAGTACCTGGAGGAGGGCGACGACCGCGTCATCAACGAGAGCACGCCGCTCATCAGCGGCGGCATCGTGGACTCGTTCTCGATGGTCTCGCTCAAGCGCTTCCTCGAGCGCAAGTTCAGCATCGCGATCCCCGACGCCGACGCCAGCCCGCAGGCCTTCGACAGCGTGAACAGCATCGCCGCGCTGGTCACGCGCTTCCAGCAGAAGGGCTAAGGGCATGGGCTACGCCGACAGGGTCCGCGAGCACTACCAGAAGGAGCTGTCCGGCCTGAAGGAGCAGGGCCTGTTCAAGGAGGAGCGCTTCATCCGCTCGCCGCAGGGCGCCGACATCGAGGTCGAGTTCCCGGCCGGCAGCGGCGGCCGCAAGGCCATCAACCTGTGCGCCAACAACTACCTCGGGCTGTCCAGCCACCCCGACGTGGTGGCGGCGGCGCACCGGGGGCTCGACCACCGCGGCTACGGCATGTCCTCGGTGCGCTTCATCTGCGGCACCCAGGACATCCACCGCGAGCTGGAGGACAAGCTGACCGCGTTCCTCGGCACCGAGGACACGCTGCTCTTCCCCTCCTGCATGGACGCCAACGCCGGCGTGTTCGAGGCGGTGCTGGGCGAGCAGGACGTGATGATCTCCGACCGGCTGGTGCACGCCTCGATCGTGGACGGGATGCGGCTGTGCAAGGCCATGACGGACACCTACAAGCACTCCGACCTGGGCCACCTGGAGGAGAAGCTCCAGGAGCACCAGGACAAGCGCTTCCGCCTGGTCATCACCGACGGCGTGTTCTCGATGGACGGCGACATCGCCAAGCTGGACGGGATCGTCGCGCTGGCCGAGAAGTACGACGCCATGGTGTTCGTGGACGACTCGCACTCGTCGGGCTTCATCGGCAGGACCGGCCGCGGCACGGCGGAGCACTGCGGCGTGCTGGGGCGCATCGACATCATCACCACCACGCTCGGCAAGGCGCTGGGTGGGGCCTCCGGCGGCTGCGTCAGCGGCCGCCGCGAGCTGGTCGAGATGTGCCGCCAGCGGGCGCGCCCCTACCTGTTCTCGAACACGGTGGCGCCGGTCATCGTCGAGGGCGCGCTCAAGGTGATGGACCTGATCTCGAGCACGACCGAGCGGCGCGACAAGCTCGAGTGGAACACGAACTACTGGCGCAAGCTGCTGACCGAGGCCGGCTTCGACCTCAAGAAGGGCGACAGCCCGATCGTGCCGGTCATGCTCTACAATGCCAAGCTCGCCCAGGACATGTCCCGCGACCTGTTCGCCGAGGGCATCTACGTGGTCGGGTTCTTCTTCCCCGTCGTGGCCAAGGGGCAGGCGCGCATCCGCACGCAGCTCTCGGCCGCCCACGAGAAGCACCACCTCGACCAGGGCATCGCCGCCTTCAAGAAGGTCGGCGCCAAGTACGGCATCCTGGGGCTGAACAAGCAGCAGATCATCGAGAAGTACGGGCTGTAGCCGCGCCCCGCGCGACGACGGCCCCGGCGAGCGCCGGGGCCGTCGGTGTTCGCGGCACCCGCGTCAATCCAGCAGCGTCACCCGCGTCGTGCCCACGACCCGTTCGCCGGCCGTCATGCGCACGAAGTAGAGGCCAGCGGGGAGCCGCGCGCCTCCGTCGCCGCGGCCGTCCCACGTCGCGGTGCCGCGCCCGGCCTCGCACGCCCGCGCGGGGACGAGCGCCACCTGGCGCCCGGTCAGGTCGAGCACCTGGAAGGCCACCGTGGCCGCCGAGCGCAGGCTGAAGGCGATGCCCACTCCGCCCCGCGACGGGTTGGGCCGTGCCCCGGTGAGCGCGGTGGGCACGGGCGGGCTCTCCTCCACGTCCGCCGCGCCCGGGTCGATCACCTGCAGGCTGTAGGTGCCCGTCCCGCCGTTGTCGTTGACCACCACGAGGCCGTAGTACTCGCCCGCCGTGCCGCGCGTCTTCCGCGTCGCGGTGGCGGGCAGGACCGCTTCCGCCTCCTCACGCGGAGCCCAGTACACGCCACCAGAGGGGTTGCGGAAGATGAGCAGCTTGAGGTCGGCCGTCCCGGTGTGGGTGAAGTTGAACGTGTAGAACTTCTGCGGCTCCAGCCAGCAGTCCCACGCCTCGAGCACGTCGTCGGGGCCGGTCGTGCGCTCGACCGCCGGACCCCCGACCACGATCGCGTCGGCCCCCGAGTCCCACTCCACCGACCCGACCGCGCCGGGGTCGTAGCGCTGACTGCCCCACAGGTAGTAGGTACCGTAGGGATTGTGGTTGAAGTCCCCCACCACGAAGTCCACTATGGGTGGTCCCTGGTCCGAGACGGCGAGTTGGGGGCTGCGGCAAACGGGGAACGGCTCGGCGGTCGAGCCCGACTGGACCACCAGGTCCCAGTCGGTCGCCGGGTCGCTGCCGCGCACGCCGATCACGGTCCAGTAGGGCGTGTTCTGCCCGATCGAGAAGTAGCTATCCAGGTGGCCGGTGTTGACCACGTGGCCCGCGCTGAGCGCTGCCGGCGCGGCACAGGCGCCGACCCGCAGGAAGCACTGGCTCTCGAGCCCTCCATCGTTTACCACCACGACCCCGTACCAGTCGGTCACCGGCGCGACGTACGTCTGCTGGACCCCCGTCCCCCCGCCGGGCACGGAGACCTCGAACTCGGCACTGCTGCGCGGCGCCCAATACGTGCCGCTGGCCGGGTTCCGGAACAGGAGGAGCCGGCTGCCCGACGCGCTCGCCCAGCACACGAAGGCGTACTCGACGCCGGCGGTCAGTTGCACGTCCCAGACCCGCAGGAAGGACTGCTGGTCGGTGGCGAACGAGACGGATGGCTCGTTCTGCCAGAGCAGGCCCCGAGGCCAGTCCCACAACACCGTTCCGGTCCCGCTGCCTTCGCCGAAATAGGTATGGGGCCAGGCGTGGTACGTGCCCGGCGTGTTGTGGTTGAAGTCACCCACGACGAAGTCCACCGTGGGCGGTCCCTGGTCCGAGACGGCGAGCTGGGGGCTCCGGCAGACGGGGAACGGCTCGGCGGTGGCGCCCGACTGGACCACCATGTCCCAATCGGTCGCCGGATCGCTGCCGCGCACGCCGATCACGGTCCAGTAGTTCATGTCCTGGGTGAACTGGACGTAGTTCTCCCCGAGGGCCGTCGTGTACGGCGTCCGGCCGCCGAGGGCGATCGGGGCGGCGCAGGTGCCGACACCCAGGGTGAACGCCCCCTCGCCGCCGTCGTCGTTGACGATGACGACGCCGTATCGGCCCGAGGCCGGTGCGGTGTAGTCGGCGTCGGTGCTCGTGGCGAGCACGGCACTGGTGCGACCTGCCCAGTACTCGCTCGCTCCGGGATTCCGGAACAACAGGAGCTCGAGGTCCGCGCCGCTGGGACCGAAGGTGAAGTGGTAGGTCCTGCCCGCCTCGAGGTACACGTCCCAGGCCCGCACGACGTCGATGCCGCTCATCGTGCCGTGCGTGAGCATCGCGTTCACCGTCAGCTCGTCGGGGCCGTCGTCCCATTCCACGATGGCCTGCCCGGTGTACCAGTCGATGGGGTACCGGGCCCTGGCGAAGTAGGTGCCCGGCGCGGTGACGTTGAAGTCACCGACCACGACCCCGGCCATCGTCGACGTGGGGCTCACCCCGGTGATGGCGTCCGAGAAGCAGGTCCCGATGGGGCTGCCCGGATTCGACCGGTAGACTTCCAGGTCCCAGTAGTCCGAGCCGCGCACTCCCAGGGCCGTCCAGTTGCCGGCCGGCTGGTCGAAGGAGAAGTAGTTCTCGGACAGGCCCGAGATCGCCGCACCCCCGCTGGTCAGCGCCTCGGGGGTAGTACAGGCCGACACGCGGATGCGGGCATCGCCAACGGCCCAGTCGTCCTTCACCACCACGAGGCCGTAGTAGCCCGTGCTCGGGGCGGTGTACGTGGTGCTCGCCGTGACGTCCCACTCGGCGTCCTGGCGCCGCTTCCAGCAGGTCCCGCCCATCTCGTTGCGGAACAGCAGCAGGTGGATGTCGGCCGGGGCCGTACGCTGCAGCGTGAAGGCGTAGGACGTCCCGGCGAGCAGGTAGACATCGAAGATGTGGATCGGGGCCCCGAACGCCACGGTCCGCAGTGGCTCGTTGATCGAGAGCAGGCCGTCGGTGGCACTCCATTCGAGGGTGGCGTCACCGGTGCCCGAGTAACGGTTCACCTCCACGTAGCGCGTGCCGGCCGGGTTGTAGTTGAAGTCGCCGACCACGAAGTCCACGCCATAGCCGAGGGCGGAGCCCGCCAGCAGCGTGGTGACGCAGCCCGGGTACGCGTAGGTGTCCTGCCATACGCTGATGTCCCAGTCGGCCCCGCTGGGAGGCTTGACCGCCACGGCCATCCAGAAGGCCCTGGACTGGTCCACGGTGTAGAACGCCGGCGACGTGGCGACGGTGACGGGGGTCCGGTCCACCAGCGCGGTGTAACCGCACTGCGCGCCGGCCGGAGCCGTGACCGAAGCGAGGACGAGACAGGCGAGTCCCGCGACGAGCGAGCCCGCCGCGAGCGGATGCGGTCGTTTCGTGTTCATGGCGGGCCTCAGCGCCGCGCCGGCGCCGGGGACGCGGCGGTGTTCGCGCGCGCGGCCTCGAGCTTGGCGCGCTGGTCCTCGTTCAGCGGCGTGCCGGGGATGGCGGTACCGGTGACCCCCGGCTTCACCGCGCCCGGGACCGGGCGCTCGAGCCGCCGCGCACTGCTGACCTTTGGCACCGGCACGGGCGCCGCGGCCTTGGCCTTCTCCTGCGCCAGGCTGCGCGCCAGCGCCTCACCGGTGAGCGGCACCGACGTGCTCGTCTCGCGGGGCTTCACCCGCGCCGGCGCGACCGGGCCGAGCCGGCGCACGGCGGTCGCCGGCCCGGTGATGCCCGGCGACGCGAGCGGCACGCCCGGCATCGGTCGCAGACCGCGCGCGATCTCGTCGAGCAGGACCCGCTTGTCGTACTGCACTCCGGCGACGGCGGGGCCCGGCGGTCCGATCGTGCGGACCCTGCCCCAAGCCTTCGAGTCCACCTGAGCCCGGCAGGTCGAGGCCACCGGCTGGCACAGCGCCAGGCCGAGGCCGATGAGCGAGAGAAGGAAGATCCTGATCATGATGTCATCCTCACGGGAGGCGTCCGGGGCGGCGCCCGGGACACCGGGGACGAACGGAGGGGCCGAGGAGACACGAACGCGGCGGAGCGCGGGGG
>CAZSQE010000027.1:0-14124 GCA_964608905.1 uncultured bacterium
GAACGGGACCGCGACCTGGGCGCCGGTAACGGCGCGGGCGGCCAGCTCGTCGGGGACGCGGTAGACGAAGAGCTGCCGCAGCGGCAGCGGCAGGGCGACGTGGGCGAAGGGCATGGGAGGCATCCGGCGGTCGGCGGTCGGGCGTCCACACGCGGCGTGGGACGGGTGCGACGGGCAGCATGGGGCCGGGTGCGGGGCTCGCGCAAGGCGGGAGGGACGGCGCGACGGGGCGGGAGACACGGCGGGAGCAGCGGTGGGAAGGACGGCGCGACGGACGCGGCGCCCGGGAACGGCGGGACACGCGCGGCACGGAGGGTGCCCGCACCGGGCGCGGGCCCGGGTCAACGGGCCGGACGCACGCCGGCGGCCCGCACGCCCGCGGCCCGACCCCGGTCGACGAAGCGGAGCTTCGGACCGGGGATCAGGCCTGCATGCGGTGCGGGCTGACCTGGCCGAGCAGCGCGTTGATGCGCTCGACCAGCTTGCGCGGGCTGAACGGCTTGGTGATGTAGTCGTCGGCCCCGACCTCGAAGCCGATCTTCTGGTCCACGTTGCGGCCCTTGGCCGACAGCAGGATGACCGGGATGTCCTTCGTCGCCGGGTCGGCCTTGAGCATCTTGCAGGTCTCGTAGCCGTCCAGCTTGGGCATCATGATGTCGAGCACGACCAGGTCCGGGTGCTCGGCGCGCGCCTTCTCCAGCGCCTGCTCGCCGTCCAGCGCGGTCAGAACCTCGTAGCCTTCCATGCCCAGACTGAAGTCCAGGATGTGCACGATGTAGATCTCGTCGTCCACGACCAGGATCTTCCCCTTCGCCATGACGATCACCTCCTTGCGATGGCGTTCGCGTCGTCCGCCTTCGGCGGCCGCCCGTCGGCCGGCGTCGGCCTCGGGGCGTCCAGCACGCGTTCGAAGGCCTCGACCACGCGTGGATCGAACTGCTCCCCCGCCCGGCGCCGCAGCTCGGCGCGGGCGTCGTTCTCGTGGCGCGCGGGCCGGTGGGGCCGGCCCACCGTCATGCTCTCCCACGCGTCCACGACCGTCAGGATGCGCGCCCCGACCGGGATCTCCTCCCCGCGCAGCGCGCTCGGGTACCCGGTGCCGTCCCACCACTCGTGGTGCGACAGCACGACCTCGCGCACGGCGTCGAACCCGGCGAGCGGCCGCAGCAGGTCCGCTCCCAGCTCGACGTGGCGCTCCATCAGCTCGCGCTCGTCCGCCGAGAACGGCGTGGCGCTCTCACGCAGCCCGCCGGGCAGCCGGGTCATGCCGATGTCGTGCACCCCCGCGGCGAAGGCCACGGTGGCGACCTCGGACTCGCCCAGCCCCAGCTCCTGCGCCAGCGCGCGCGCCAGCCGCACGCGGCCGGGCGCCTCGAAGCGCCGGCGCTCGAAGTGGACCAGCATGCGGTGGTAGGCGCGGCCGGCGGCCTCGTCGCCCGCGGCGTCGGGGTCGCGGCGCAGGGCGGCCCAGGTGAGGCCCATGCGCTCGGCGAGCTGCACCAGCACGCCGCCGTCGCGCGGCGTGAAGGGCGCCGCCGAGACCGGGTCGGTCACGTTGAGCACGCCGAGCAGCGTCTCGCCGTCGAGCAGCGGCACCGAGAGGAAGGTGTTGGTGCGGTAGTGCGTCCGCCCCGAGGCCGCGACCTCGCCGGGCCGGCCGGCGTCGGCGACGCACACCGGGCGGCGGTGCTCGGCCACCCAGCCGACCACGCCGCTGCCCACCGGGACGCGCACCCGCCGCATCGTGTCCTCGTCCATGCCGATCGCCGCACGCACGACGAGCGCCCCGTCCGGCCCGGGGGCCAGCAGGGAGACCACGCGCGCGTCCATGACCTCGGCCACCATCTCGATCGCCAGCCTCAGCAGGTCCGCCGACGCCTCCGGCGCCGGGGCATCCGACAACGCCACCCGCGGCCCGCCCCGCCGTGGCAGCACCACGGTGAAGCACGAGCCGCGGCCGGGAGCGCTCTCGGCCGTTATGCGCCCCCCGTGCCACTCGACGATGGACTTGCAGACCGCCAGCCCCAGGCCCGCGCCGCCGAAGCGACGGGCCAGGGACGAGTCCACCTGGTAGAAGCGCTCGAACACCCGCTCGAGCGCCGCCTCGGGGATCCCGATGCCGGTGTCCTCCACCCGCAGCGCGACCTCGTCGGGCGTCCCGGAGAGCAGCACGGTCACGCTCCCCCCCACCGGGGTGAACTTGATCGCGTTGCTCCCCAGGTGCAGCACCAGCTGCTGCATCTGGTCCGGGTCCGCTTCCAGCCGGGTATCGGCGCAATCGTTCACCAGCTTGAGGCTCACCTGGCCGGTCTCGGCCACCGGGCCCAGCAGGTGGACGGTGTCCTGGACGATGTCGGCGAAGTCGGTGGGGCAGCGCTCGAGCCGCACCTCGGCCGAATCGAGCCGGTTCAGGTCCAGCATGGACTCGACCAGGCGGGTCAGCCGCTGCGTCTCCTCGTTCATGACGCCGAGGAAGTGGCGCAGCCGGTCGGCGCGGATGCCATCCGCCGGGGCCGAGAGCAGGGTGTCGAGGAAGGCCCGGATGGCCGTGATCGGGGTGCGCAGCTCGTGCGAGATGGCCGAGAGGAAGTTGCCCTTGACGGCGTACAGCTCGCGGACCCGCTCGTTCGACTCCTGCAGCTGCCGGGCCTGCTGCTCCAGCTCGCGGTAGAGCCGCGCGTTCTCGACCGCCGCGACCACGTGGTTGCCGAGCAGCTCGAGCAGCTCGATGGTCTCGGTCGAGGGCACCAGCCGGTCCACCGGGTCGTCCACCGAGAAGCAGCCGACCAGCTCGCCGTCGCGGCGGCGCAGCGGGACGATCAGCACGTCGCGCGCGTGCCACTCCCAGTCCTCGCGCGGGCCGAGGTCGGGCTGCCAGCCGGCCGGCAGCCGCCCGCTGAACTCGTGCTGGTGGCCGATGAAGTAGGAGTGGCCGACGCGGAACTCCTCCTTCAGCCACGACTGGAACTCCTCCACGGTCACGTCGGCGGTGGCGAGCGCGGCGCGGCCGTCCTCGGCGATGCCGGCGAAGGCGCGGGCCGCCAGCCGGTCCGACCCGGGCTCGCGCACGCGCACGAGCACGACGCGGAAGCCCAGGCTCTCGCTCACCGCCTCGGCGGCGTGGGCCAGCAGGACGTCCGCGTCGAGCCCGGAGCTGATGCGCGCGAGGCCGTCGAGGATGCGGTGCAGCCGCCCGGCGCGCTGGCGGTTCTCCTCCACCTGGGCGAAGTAGAGCCGGCTGAGGCGCTGGCGCGTGGCGGTGAGCTCGGCCACCTCCTGCCGCAGCGACTCGGACCCGGCCGCCGCGGGCGACGCCACGGCCGCCGCCGGCTCCGCCGCTGCCGCCGCGGCCCCCGCGGAGGGCGAACCCGGCGCCGCCGCTGCCGCCGCGGCCCCCGCCTTCTTGAGCTTCTGCAGCTCGCGGCGGGTGCGGTCAAGCTCGGACCGGAGCTTGAGCTCGGCCTCCGACGGTCCGCGGTTCACGCTTGCCCTGCCCATGTCCCCGCCCTAGGCCGCGTGCCGGTCGAGTCCGGGCTCGCCCGGACCCGCGGGTTCGCCGGTGTGCCCCGCGCCGCCGTGGCGGCGCTCGCCGACCAGCACGCTGCCCGGGATGCCCTTGCCGTGCTCCTTGAGCTCCTGCGCGACGTCGGCGAGCTGGGCGAGATGCGAGACCTGGGCGCGGTCGGTGCGGACCAGCGCGACGGTCACGCTCATGAGCGGGAAGCGCTCGACGTCGTGCCGCCGGCCCAGCACCTCGACGTAGCCGCGCTCCCGGTCCCCGGGGTCGTACAACCCGGGCACCGTCGCGTCGAAGGCCGCGACGATCTCCTGTCCGACGGCCTCCGCCGGCTCCGGGGCGGTGAGCAGGACGAAGTCGTCGCCGCCGATGTGCCCGACGAAGTTGTCCTCGCCGTGGCGGCCGGCGGCCTCGACCAGGATGCGCGCCAGGGCCTGGATGGCGTCGTCCCCGCGCGCGTAGCCGTAGTAGTCGTTGTAGGCCTTGAAGAAGTCGATGTCCACCTGCAGCAGGGCGAAGGGCACGCCCGAGGCGAGCCGCCGCGAGGTCTCCTCGTTGATCGAGAGGTTGCCGGGCAGGCCGGTGAGCGGGTTGGCCTCGCGCTGCTGGCGGCTCCAGCGGAGCTGGTTGTCGATGCGCAGCATCAACTCGGGCGAGTCATAGGGCTTGACGATGTAGTCGTTGGCCCCCTCCCGGAACCCGGACATCGCGTCCTCGCGGGTGTTCTTGGCGGTGAGCATGATGACCGGGATGAAGCGGGTCGCGTAGGACGCGCGCAGCCGCTTGAGGGTCTCGTAGCCGTCCAGGCGCGGCATCATCACGTCGAGCAGCATCACGTCGGGCCGCGCGCGGGCCGCCAGCTCGAGGGCCTCGACCCCGTCGCAGGCCTCGAAGACCTCGAAGCCGGCGAGCTCGAGCTGCATGTGCAGGACCTCGCGGATGTTCGGCTCGTCCTCCGCGATGAGGATCCGGGGCTTGGTCAACGCTGTCACTCCTGCCGAGGGCACGGCCTGCGTCGGATTCGGTCGTGACTGCCGGGTACGCCGACGTCACGAACGACTCGGGGCCGGCCGGGGTGCCCGCGCATGGCGCGGGCCCGGGTCCATCCCTGGATCGTCCGTCCGTCGTGGCGCGACCCCGTGACGGGACCGCGTCCCACCCGGTATCGGCCGGGACGGCAGCGGGCTGCAGCCTTTCGGAGAGGGGAGGGCGCCCGGCCCCGGGGTCAGTCCCCGGCCATGGGCAGGCCGGACTCCTCGAGCGAGGCGACCACGTCGAGGTCCGCCCCGGCCTCGAGCCCCCGCTCGAGCATCCAGGAGCCCACCAGGGCGACCATCGCCGCGTTGTCGGCACAGAGACGCAACGACGGCACCCGCAACGGGATACCCCGCTCGCGGCAGCCATCGGCCAGGCGGGCGCGCAACTCGCGGTTGGCCGAGACCCCGCCCCCCATGGTGACCGCCCGGGCACCCACGAGGTCGGCGGCGCGGAGCGTCTTGCCCACCAGCGTGTCCACCACCGCGGCCTGGAAGGAGGCCGCCAGGTCGGCCGGCAGGGAGCCGGCCAGCGGCGGCGGGCCGAGGGAGGCGACCGCAAGGGCGACCGCGGTCTTGAGCCCGGAGAAGGAGAAGTCGAGATCGGCCCGGTCCAGCATCGGCCGCGGGAAGGCGAAAGCGGCGCGGTCGCCCGTCGCCGCGAGCGCGTCGATGACCGGGCCGCCGGGGAAGCCGAGCCCGAGCAGCTTCGCCACCTTGTCGTAGGCCTCCCCCGCCGCGTCGTCGCGCGTGCTGCCGAGCCAGCGGTAGCGCCTGAAGCCCCGCACCTCCACCAGCTCGGTGTGCCCGCCCGAGACCACCAGCGCCACCGCGGGCAGCGGGCTCTCGCCGTGCTCCAGCGCGGCGGCGTGCAGGTGCGCCTCGATGTGGTTCACGCCCGCGACCGGGATGCCGAGCGCCGCGCCGTAGGCCCGGGCGAAGGCCACGCCGACCACCAGCGAGCCCACCAGCCCCGGCGCGCGCGTGACGGCGATGCCGGTCAGCTCGGCCGGCGCGACCCCGGCCTCGGCCAGGCCGCGCTCGACCAGCGGGGGCAGCAGTTCGAGGTGCGCGCGCGAGGCCAGCTCGGGCACCACGCCGCCGTAGAGCCGGTGCACGTCCTGCGCGGCGATCAGGTGCGAGCGCAGCTCGCGGCCGTCCGCCAGCACGGCGACCGAGGTGTCGTCGCACGAGGTCTCGATGCCGAGGACCAGCCGGCCCGCGCTCATGCGCCCTCCCCCGCGGTCGGCCCGAGCGATTCCGCCAGCCAGGCCAGGTAGGCCGGCGAGCCCTCCGCCACCTCCACCGCCACGCACTCGGGCGTCGCGTAGGGGTGCAGCGCGCGCAGCCGCGCCGCGAGCGCCGGCCACGTCTCCCGCCGCGTCTTGAGCAGGACCACGACCTCGCGCTCGTCGGCGACCGCGCCCTGCCAGAGGTACAGCGAGCGGGCGCCGCCCAGCAGGGTGCCGCAGGCGGCGAGGCGCTCGTCGAGCAGCGCGCGCACCACCCGCGCCGCGTCGTCCTCGGTCGCGAACGTGCTGAACACGATCAACATGTCGGTCATCGTCACCCTCCCCGCAACCGGCGCGGCCGGGCAGTGTAGCACCGCGCCCCGTCCGGCCCCCGGCCCCGTCGCAACCCTGTGCGGCGCGCGGACTCCCGGACCCGCTGCTACCAACGGATACTTACGCGCGAAGCGCCGGGACGTCATCATCACGGGGTTCGCATCTTCGACGCGCCGGCCGCGCATGTCTTCGACCGAGAGGTGCCCGATGCGCCACGCATCCGCCGGGCCCATCCTCGTCGCGCGCTGCGCGACGATCGCGCTGCTCCTCGCCGCCGCCCTCGCCTCCGTGGCGGACGCGCGCGCGCCCATCCGCAAGAACTTCTTCAGCGCGTATCCCACCGCCGTGGGCAGCCGGCTGGACAACCTGCCGAGCCACACCACGCACTGCGGCGTCTGCCACTACGACTTCAACGGGGCCGGCCCGCGCAATCCGTACGGCATCGCCGTCGGCAACACGGCCATGGACGTCGCCGCCATCCTGGGCCTCGGCAACCTCGACTCGGACGGCGACGGCTACACGAACACGGCCGAGGTCACCGACCGCACGAACTACTCGAACACCCCGACCTTCCCCGGCCTGACGTCCGGGAACGTGGGCAGCACGCTGAACGTGCCGGTGCTGGGGGAGATCACGCCCTACCTGACGCCGCAGGCGGCCGGCGACGTGCAGCCGCCCGTGGTCACGGTGACCTCGCCCAACGGCGGCCAGAGCTGGGTGGGTGGCTCGCTCCAGACCATCACCTGGACCGCCACCGACAACGTCGGCGTGGTCGCGGTGGACGTCTTCTACCGCGACGGCGCGGCCGCGGCCTGGACGCCGCTGGCCTTCAGCATGGCGAACACCGGCTCGCTCGCGTGGTTCGTGCCCAACCTGCCCACCACCGGCGCCAAGGTGCGGGTGGTGGCGCACGACGCCGCCAGCAACGCCGGGAGCGACACCAGCAACGTGAACTTCACCATCGCCGCCACGCCCGGCGGCAAGGTGCCGACCACGCTGCGCGACTTCGACCAGCCCGGCACGCAGCCCCTCGGCGGCGGGAACTTCCAGGAGCACACCTCCTGCATGGGCTGCCACGGCGGCTACGACGAGGCGACCGAGCCGGGGCGCAACTTCCAGGGCATGATGATGGCGCAGGCGGCACGCGACCCGCTGTTCTACGCCTGCCTCGCCGTCGCCGAGCAGGACGCGCCCTCCTCCGGCGACCTCTGCCTGCGCTGCCACACCCCGTTCGGCTGGATGTCGGGGCGCAGCCAGCCCACCAGCGGCAGCCAGCTCACCGCGCTCGACCGCGACGGCCTGAGCTGCGACTTCTGCCACCGCGAGGTGGACCCGATCTACCAGGCCGGCGTGAGCCCGCCCGAGGACCTGCCCGTGCTGGCCGGGCTGCTGCCCGCCCACACCCCGAGCGGCTACTCGAACGGGCAGTACGTGATCGACCCGACCCAGTACCGGCGCGGGCCGTTCAGCGACCCGGTGGCGCCGCACAGCTTCCTCGTCTCCCCCTTCCACCGCAGCAGCGAGATGTGCGGCACCTGCCACGACGTCTCGAACCCCGTCTTCGACCGGGTCGCCGGCGCCGACTACGCGCCGGGCCCGCTCGACCAGCCCGCCGACTCGGTCATGTCGCACCGGCTCATGCCGCTCGAGCGCACCTACAGCGAGTGGAAGAACAGCGCCTACCCGGCCGGCGTGTACGCGCCGGACTTCGCCGGCAACAAGTCCGACGGGATCGTGGCCAGCTGCCAGGACTGCCACCTGCGCGACGTCTCGGGCTACGGCTGCAACGACCCGGCGGCGCCGCTGCGGCCCGACCTGCCGCTGCACGACATGATGGGCGGCAACGCCTGGATGCCCTCGGTGGTGGCGGCCCTCTACCCCGGCGAGACCAACGCCACCGCGCTGGCGAACGGGGCGGCCCGCGCCGTCTCGATGCTGCAGAAGGCCGCGCTGGTGGACGTCGCCGTGGTACGCGAGGGCGACAGCACGCGGGCCGACATCACGGTGACGAACCGCACCGGGCACAAGCTGCCCACCGGCTACCCGGAGGGCCGGCGCGTCTGGCTGCACGTGGTGGCGCGCGACGAGGGTGGTGCGGTGGTCTACGAGTCCGGGGCCTGGGACCCGGCCACCGGCGTGCTCGCCTCGGCGCCGGTGATCTACGAGACCCACCTCGGCATCTCGCCGGCGCTGGGCTCGGCCATCGGCATGATCCACGGGCCCACCTTCCACTTCGTGCTCAACGACTCGATCTACAAGGACAACCGCATCCCCCCGCAGGGCTTCACCAACGCCGCCTTCGCCGGCTTCGGCGGGCAGCCGGTGGACCACGACTACGCCGGGCTGCGCTACGTGGACGGCCAGAACTGGGACGTGACCTCGGTCCCGCTGCCGGCGAGCGCGCGCTCCGTGCGGGCCGAGATGTTCTACCAGACGATGTCCAAGGAGTACGCGGACTTCCTGCTGGCGGAGAACGTCACCAACACGCACGGCCAGACCCTGTACAACGCCTGGGTGGCGCACGGCCGCGCCGCGCCGGTGGCCATGGCCGCCGATTCCACCGTCATCACCCCGCTCGGGGTCGGGGACGGCCCGGCCGGGAAGCTCGCGCTCGGCCTGGCCCGCAACCCGTTCCGCGGCGCGCTCGAGGTGAGCTTCGCGCTCGAGCGCCCGGCGGCCGTGACGCTCGAGGTGTTCGATCCCGGCGGCCGGCGCGTCTCGTGGCGCGACCACGGCGTGCTGAGCGCCGGGCCGCACCGCCTGACCTGGAACGGCGCCGACACGCGCGGCGGCGACGTCGGCGCCGGCATCTTCTGGGTCCGCCTCGGCGTGGACGACCGTCACCTCGTCCGGCAGGTGGTCCGGTTGAGATAGTCGCCGGGAGCCGCACCCCTTCCGGGTGCGCGCTCTTCATCCGCGCGGGCCGGTCGCCTCCCGGCCGCGGGGCGGCGTTGCCCCATCGATTGTCGGGGGGCGCGCCTCGTCTATAGTCCGTCCGGCCCGCCCGCGGGCTCCTGCTGACCACCGGAACCCTCGACCCACCCCCCACGCGAGTGCGCCATGTCCCGACCGATCGACGTCCTGCTGCTCACGGCGCTGCCCGCCTCCGGCAAGTCCGAGGTGCGCCGCTACCTCGCCGGTCTCACCCCCGAACAGTGCCGCGACGAGATGCACCTGGGGCCCACGGTGCAGCTCGACGACTACCCCTACGTCCACCTGATGCGGCGCGTCAGCCAGGAGCTGCGCAAGCTCGGGCAGGACGGCGTCTTCTTCGACTCCGACGAGCTGCCGATGAAGGAGCCGCGCGACTGGGGCATGCTGATCGAGCTGCTGAACGAGGACTTCGACGACCTCGTCGCGCGCCGTCCGGCCGCGCCGCGGCCCGTGCCCGGCGGCTCGCCGGCCGCCGAGTGGCTCCTCGACCGTTTCGACGCCGCCCGCCGCAGGGTGGGCGCGCGCCCCGCGCTCGGGCAGATCGAGGCGTCGGCGCGGCGGACGGTCGCGCAGGCGCTCGAGGCCGAGTGCGCCGGGCTGGTGCGCGACAAGAACGCCGGCATCCCCGACTCGCTCGACGGCCGCACCGTGGTCATCGAGTTCGCCCGCGGCGGACCGGACAAGGCCACGCTGCCGCTGCCGGCGCCGCTCGGCTACCGCCACGCGTTCGCCACGCTGTCCGAGGCCATCCTGTCGCGGGCCACGGTGCTCTACGTGTGGGTCACCCCGGAGGAGTCGCGGCGCAAGAACATCGAGCGCACCGACCCCAACGACCCGGGCTCGATCCTGCACCACGGCGTGCCCATGGCGGTGATGCTCGGCGACTACGGCTGCGACGACATGGACTGGCTGCTGCAGGACTCCGACCGCCCCGACACGGTGCGCATCGAGGCGCACGGACGCACGTGGCACCTCCCGGTCGGGCGCTTCGACAACCGCGTGGACAAGACGACCTTCGTGCGCGCCGACCGCGCGCAGTGGAAGGAGCAGGACGTGCGCGCGCTGCACGAGGGCCTCGCCGGCGCGCTGGCGCGCGTCGTCCAGGCGGCCGAGAAGAACCGCTGAACGACGGAAGCGGCGAGCCCGCCCGGGTCGCCCCGGGCGGGCTCGTTCGTGCGCGGCGCCGCGGGCGGCGCTACCGCGGCCGGAGCGAGCCGAGGCCGGCGAGCACGATCATCCCGGCGTTCTCGGCCAGCTTGGCCCAGCCCACGCGCGTGACGGCGGAGGTCCCGAAGCAGCCGCAGGTGATGTCGAGGCCGCGCGCCATCGCCGCGACCACGCCGGCGGTGAAGACGAGCAGCAGCGCCCCCGCCACCCACGCCCCGGCGCGCGGGTGAACACCCAGCACCAGCGCCAGGCCGGCCAGCAGCTCGATCCAGGGCAGCGTCATGGCGATGAGGTTCTCCGACCACAGCGGCACGAGGCGGAAGTTGTGCACCTCCGTGGCGAGCCCGGCGACGTCCACGATCTTGGCCAGCGCGGCGTAGACGAAGAGCGCCCCGAGCAGGACCTGCGCGCCGCGGCGCACCGGGGTGGCGGCCAGGAGGCGCATCAGCGCTTCGCCCCCGCCGCGCCCTTCTCCACCGGGTGGCCCGCGTCCCGCCAGACCTCGAAGCCCTCGGTGAAGACCAGCACCTTGCGGATGCCCTCGCTCGCCATGAGCTTGCCCAGCTCGTGGGACGACTCGCAGCCCACGCCGCAGTAGAGGATGATGGGCTTGCCCAGCTTCCGGTAGGGATCCAGCAGCTCGAGCTTCGCGATGACGTGCTCGTAGGGCAGGCTCTGCGCCCCGGCGACATGCCCGGCCGCGTACTCCACCGGCTCGCGCGCGTCCACGATGACGGCCGCCCCCGGGCCGGCGTCGAAGAACCGCTTCGTGAACGCCAGCTTCACCTCGATGGGCTGGTCGAGGTCGGGCACCGTGGGCAGGGCGACCGCCGCGGCCGGGGCCGGCTTCGCCGCCGGCGGGGCCGCGGCCGGCGCCGCGGTGGTCTTCTGGATGGCGGGCCGCACCGGCTGGGTGGTGACCTTGGCCGGCTGGACCGGGGCCTTCGTCGTCTTCGCCGGGGCCTTCGCCGGCGCCGCCGGCTTCTTCACCGCCGCGCGCGCCGTGTCCGGCTTCGCCGCCGGCGCCGTGCCCCCCGCCCACGCCGTGCCCACCAGCGCGAATCCCGCGAAGCGGCCCGGCCGGAGCGCGGGCACGAGCCCGGACGCGGGCTGCAGCTCCTCGAGGCTCGGCATCCGCTCGCGCTGCTTGATCCACGGCAGGCCGCGCGGCGGCCGGCTGCCCAGCGACAGCGCGTTGAAGGCCAGGCCCAGCGCGATGCCCGCGATCACGATCAGCCCCACGGCTCTCAGGGTCGCGGCCGTCCCTTCCCGATCACGCTCGTCCATCCCGTCTCCTCCATCCCCACTCGTCCGGGGCGGGTTCGGGGCGGCCGGCGGGATCCCCGCCGGCCGCCCCGCCGCCGGATCAGGCCTTCATCAGGTGCACCATCAGCGCCTTCTGCGCGTGCAGCCGGTTCTCCGCCTGGTCGAAGATGGCGGAATTCGGCGTGCGCGAGACGGCGTAGTCGATCTCCTCGCCGTAGTGCGCGGGCAGGCAGTGCAGGATGGTCGCGTCCGGCTTCGCCGCCGCCACCAGACCGGCGTCGATCGCGAAGCCGTGGAACGCGGCCTTGCGCTGCGCCGCCTCGGACTCCTGGCCCATGCTGGCCCAGACGTCCGTGTAGAGCACGTCGGCCCCGCGCGCGGCCGCCCGCGCGTCGTTCGACACCTCGATCGCGGCCCCGGTCGCCTTCCCCATCGCCGCCGCGTCGGCGACGAGGCCGGCGTCCGGCTCGTAGCCCTGCGGGCAGGCCACGGTCACGCTCATCCCCAGCAGCGCGCCGCCGTAGAGGAACGACTGGGCCACGTTGTTGCCGTCGCCGACGAACACCGCCCTGAGCCCCGCGAGGCGGCCCTTGCGCTCCTGGATGGTCTGCAGGTCGGCCAGGATCTGGCACGGGTGCTCGCGGGCCGAGAGCGCGTTGATCACCGGCACGGTCGCGTGCTGCGCCAGCCCGACGACGATGTCGTGCCCGAACACCCGCGCCATGATGATGTCGCACATGCGCGAGATGGTGAGCGCGATGTCCTCGACCGTCTCGCGCTCGCCGAGCTTGATGTCGCCGGGCCCGAGGTAGATGGCGTGGCCGCCGAGCTGGGTCATGCCCACCTCGAACGACACGCGCGTGCGCAGCGAGGGCTTCTGGAAGATCATCGCCAGCGTCCGGCCGGCGAGCCGCGGGTGCGGCTTCCCCTCCTTCACCTCCCGCTTGAGCCGCGCGGCCAGCTCGAGCACCGCCAGGGTGTCGGCCGCGCCCAGGTCCTTGACCGACAGGTAGCGCGCCTCAGCCACGGACCGGCCCCCCCTTCTTCGCCAGCGCCTCGGCGATGGCGCGCGGCAGCACCGCGCGGTCGTGCTCCTCGAGTTCGTACGTGGCCCGGGTCGCCGGCTTGTCGATGGCGATGACGTGCCGCAGGTCGATCGGCGTGGCGATGAGCACCGTGTCGCAGGGCACGGCCTTCACCGTCGCCGCCAGCTCGGCCACCTGGCGCTCGCCGTAGCCCATCGCCGGCAGGATCTGCGTCAGGTGCGGGTACTTCTCGAACACGCCCCTGATCGAGCCCTGCGCGTAGGGGCGCGGGTCCACGATCTCGGCCGCCTGCAGCCGGGTGGCGGCCACCAGGCCGGCGCCGTAGCGCATCTCGCCGTGGGTCAGCGTCGGGCCGTCCTCGATGACCAGCACGCGCCTGCCCTTGATGAGTTCGGGCTGGTCCACGGTGACCGGCGAGTTGGCGCGCACGATGACCGCCTTCGGGTTCAGCGCGCGCACGTTGGCCTCGACCGTCTGCACGGCGTCCGGGTCGGCGGTGTCCACCTTGTTCACGATGACGATGTCGGCCATGCGCACGTTCAGCTCGCCCGGGTAGTAGCGCAGCTCGTGGCCGGGCCGGTGCGGGTCGGCGACGACGATGTTGAGGTCGGGCCGGTAGAACGGGGTGTCGTTGTTGCCGCCGTCCCACAGCACGACGTCGGCCTCCTGCTCGGCGCGGCGCAGGATGGCCTCGTAGTCCACACCGGCGAAGACGACGCTGCCGCGCGCGGTGTGCGGCTCGTACTCCTCGCGCTCCTCGATCGTGCACTTCGCGGCGTCCATGTCGGCGACGCTGGCGAAGCGCTGCACCGCCTGGGCGACGAGGTCGCCGTAGGGCATGGGGTGGCGCACCACCGCCACCTTCCGGCCCAGCCCCTTGAGGATCTCGCTGACGCGCCGCGCCGTCTGGCTCTTGCCGCAGCCGGTGCGCACCGCGCCCACGGCGATGACCGGCTTCACGCTCTCGACCATGGTCTGGGCGGCGCCCAGCAGCACGAACTCCGCGCCCACCGCGTTCGCGCGGCAGGCCTGGTGCATGAGGAACTCGTGCGAGACGTCCGAGTAGGCGAACGTCACCAGGCCGACGCCGTGCCGGCGGACCAACTCCTCGAGCTGCTCCTCGGGGTGGATGGGGATGCCCTGGGGGTACTGCGGCCCGGCCAGCGCGGCCGGGTAGACGCGGCCGGCGATGTCCGGGATCTGGGTGGCCGTGAAGGCGACGACCTCGACGTCCGGGCGGTGCTTCCAGTGGACGTTGAAATTGTGGAAATCCCTGCCGGCCGCTCCCATGATGATGACGCGGGTCTTCCTCGACTCTGCCATACAGATCTCCGTGGCGCGCCTTCCGACCGCAGGCTCGTCCGCGGGGACCACGACACGGCCGCGTCACGACGCGGTCGCGCCCGTCCCGCCGCGGAGCACCCGGGGAATACCCCTGCACGCGATTGTCGGGTGGAACCGTGGTGGAGTTGTTCGGTGCGGGCAAAAGCGGCGGACAGCATACCATCTCCCCGGGGGGCGGCTCACCCCGCCCGGGCGCGCGGCCTCGTAACCCGCTGCGGCTCCGTGCCCCCGCGCCCCCGCCGGCCCGAGGC
>CAZSQE010000028.1:0-14069 GCA_964608905.1 uncultured bacterium
GGCGGGGTTCCAGCGGTCGGCGGTGCCGGCGGCGCCCAGCCGCAGGTTCTGGGCCTCGAGCACTCGCGCGCGCTCGGTGAGCGAGGCGCAGTTGAGGCCGTACAGCCCCAGCACCACGGCGAGCGCGCCGAAGTAGGCCAGCCAGACGCCGACGCTGAGCATGCGGCGCCGCGTGCGGGCGAGCTGCTGCTCGTACATCTCGCGCCGGAAGTTGATGGTGAAGGTCGGGCTCACGAGGTCCTCAGGGCGAGGCCGTAGGCCTGGGCGAACTGCGGCCCGCCGGCGACCCGGGCGCGCGCGGCGCCGCCGAGGTCGGCGATCGGGTCGAACACCGTAACCGGCAGCTCGAGCATCCCGCCGAGCTGCCCGGCGATGCCGGGCAGGCGGGCGGTGGCGCCCGAGACCTGCAGCCGCAGCGACTCGGCCAGGTGGCCGAGCGTGCGGTAGAAGGCCAGCGAGCGGCGGATCTCGTCCACCAGGTGGCGCTCGAGCGCCTGCCGCACCGCCTGCAGCTCGCGGCCGGCCCAGTCCACGCGGAAGCCGGGCTCCTCGGAGCCGGCCGCCAGCTTCCACTCCTCGGCCTCCTCGAACGGCACCCGGAGCTGGTCGGCGATGGCCCGGGTCAGGTGCCGGCCGCCGAACTCGAAGCGCCGCGAGAAGAACGGCTCGCCGCGCTGGTGCAGCGTGAGGTGCGAGGAGGTGTGGCCGATGTCGAGCATCAGGCGCGCGCTGCGGTCGCCGCCGGTGGCGTGCAGCGCGGCGTTGGCCAGCGCCAGCGGCGCGGCGTCCACGATGTCGGCCGCGACGTCGAGCCGGTCGAGCAGCGCCAGGTGCCGGTCGAGGTGGTCGCGCGTCACGGCGGCGATGAGCACCTCGACGCGGCGCTCCGAGACGTAACGGCCCAGCACCTGGAAGTCGATGACCATGGCCTGCGGCTCGAACGGCAGGTGCTTGCGCGCCTCGAAACGCAGGGCCGGGCCGACCTCGGCCTCGTCCATGAGCGGCAGCTCGACCTGCTTGACGATGACGTCGGGACCGGCGATGCCGAGGGTGATGCCGCGCACCGAGCGCAGCGACACCCCGGCGCGCTCGGCGCACTCGGCCACGGCCCGGGCGACGGCGTCGGGTCCCGGGCCGTTCTCGCCGGCGGCGGGCGGGAGGACCGCCTCGGCGGCGCCCACCCGGGGCGTGCCGACCCCCGGTTGCAGGGTCAGCAGCTTGACGCTGTAGGTCCCGAGGTCGAGTCCGGCCCACGGCCGCGCCACCAGGCTGGCTCTCATGGGCGCAAGTTATAGGCTACGGGGCGCTCGCCCGCCAAGTGGGCGAGCGCAGGGTGAGGGTGTGCCCCGTCGAGGAGATGGCGTTGGGCAGGGCGCCCCCGGCGGCGAGCAGGGGCACGAAGGTCCGGTCCAGCGCCCCGTCCACCGGGTGGTCGAGCCGCGTGCGGTTGTTGTAGACGATCCCCGTGGCCGGCTCCGTGTACTCGGTCACGGGCCCCACGAGGTCGAAGGAACGCGCGAAGACGCTCAGGTCCACGGCGAAGCCGTCCACCGAAGCCCCGCCGTAGTCGTTCTCGTGCCGGATGGCGACCTGGCCGCTCGAGACCAGGATGACGGGGATGGCGGCCTGGATGCCGCCGAGGAAGCGGATGCCGTGGTCCCCCGCCACGATGACGAGGCAGTCCTCCACCGACCCGCCGGGCAGGGCCTGGACCTGGACCTGGTGCCGGAACTGCGCGCCGCGCGGGAACATCCAGACGGCGCCGCCGTCCACGAGGATCCGGGTGCGGTTCGCGCAGGGGTCGCCGCCGCCCGCCTCGCTCATGTAGCCCACGTAGAGCGACCAGTCGGGGTTCGTGCCGTCCGTCGTCCAGAAGCCGATGGGATCCGACCCGCAGTCGAGCGTGAAGGCCAGCGTGCTGTCGAGCGGCACGTACGGGTAGTCCCAGGGTGCAGCGGGGGCGACCGCGTACCGGGCGATGAAATCCACCGCGTCGGGCACGATGACGGCCGGACTGGTGAGGATCGGCGCAGGCCGGGGCGGGTCCAGGTTGCTCGCCCACGTGTTCGGGTTCGCGCCCGAGGACTCCCAGACGGCCCCGACGAGGCGCGCGGTGTGCCATCGGCTCATTCCATCGACCAGCGGCGGGACGGTGATGCCGCCGCCGACGGTGACGAGCCGCCGGTAGTAGTCGGCCGCCTGCCCGGGCTCGTAGTCCGCCTGCACGGTGCGCTCCCGGTCGTTCACCCGCGCGGTCACGCGCAGGCGCACCACGCTGGCCGGGTCGCTCCAGTCCACCGCGGTGGTGAGCGAGTCGCCGCTCGGCAGGTACTGCACGGCCGAGGCCGCGACCACGTCGTGGCTGCCCGGCAGCAGGAGGGCGACGCTGTCGAGCCGCGAGCGCTCGCACAGCAGGAAGCGCGCGCGCTCCACGCCGCCCACCGCCGAGTGGAAGGCCTGCTCGCCGTCGAGCGAGCGCCCGAGGAACTGCGCCTCGTAGCTCGACAGGCTGAACAGCGAGATGCCGATGATGGTCAGCGCGACCACGAAGATCACCACGCCGATGAGGACGAAGCCGGACTCGGCGTCGGGGCGGGCGCGCACGGGGCTCGGGCGGCTCATCGGTTGTAGAGCGCCGCGGCCGAGGCCAGCCGGACCGGCTCCCCCATGGGCGTGGGCAGCTCGACGAGGTCGAAGCGCACGAGGCTGGTGTCCGTCACGCCGAGCACGAACCGGCCGACCTTCGAGGTCACGACGAGCGGGTCGCCGGCGCGGGGCTGGTCGGTGCCGGCGAACACGGCCGAGTCCCGCCAGTAGAAGCAGCGGAACGGGTCGGCCGCGTGCCGGTCGGCGTAGAGGAAGAGCGCCTGGTGCGAGGCGTCGGGATGGTCCACCACCAGGGCGCGCGCGGCGCGCCGCACCTCGGCGGACATGGTGCCGAGCAGCAGGGAGGCGTCCTGCTGGATCAGGGCCTGCGTCGAGCCCGTCATCCAGGTGGACTGGGAACTGATGTAGAAGCCGATCATCCCCAGGATGACCAGCATGGCGAGGACGGCCACGACGGCGACCTCGACCAGGCTGATGCCGCGCGCGCGGGAGGGGGCCATGGCCTCAGGGCGCCGGGAAGAGGCGGGTGAGGGTGACGGTCTCGTTGGGGCCCCGCGCGCCCCAGCTCACCCGGACGGTGACGCGCTTGAGGTCCAGCTCCGCGCCGGTGTGGGTGCCGTCGCCCGGGTCGTCCCAGGCCTCGACGGTCCACGACTCGAAGGCCACGGTGCGGCCGTCCACCTGCACGGGGTCGGGCCCGTAGGTGTGGCTGGGTGGCACGGGGATGCGCAGCTCCGGGGCGGTGAGCGGCAGGGCGCTCAGCGTCTCCATGCGGCGCTGGGCGGCGGCGAAGGCCACCCGCGCCGTCTCGAAGCGGCCGATGAGCCCCCGGCCCATGCCGAACGTGTAGGCGAGCGCCAGGACGGCGATGACGGCGATGACCGTGGCGACGATCACCTCCATCAGGCCGACGCCGCGCTCGCCGCGCAGGCCGGACCTCCGGTCCGGCGGCCGTGCCGTGCCCATGCCGGGTCCGCCGGTCCGCGCTACTGCGGGTCCCATTCCGGGGCGCCGCCCCGCGTGAACCTCAGCCTCTGGATGAGGTTGTTCGCCTGCGTGCCCGTCCGGCCGGTGGCCACGACGGTGAAGCCGCTCGCATCCGCGGCGGTGACCTGGATGTCCCAGTTGTGCAGGGCGTCCGTCAGGTCGCAGTTCAGCGTTTGCCCCGGGTTCTGGCTCGGGTTGGGGATGAACGTCTCGGGCCCATAGTAGACGTCGTTGGCCTGGTAGTAGGTCTGCTGCGCGGTGACCACGGCGCCGATCGCGCCCTTCGCCTCGGTCCGGAGCGCGTCCTTGACGTAGTTGATGTAGAGCGGGACCGCGACCGCGGCCAGGATGGCCACGATCACGATGACGACCATCAACTCCATCAGGGTGAAGCCCCTCTCGTTCCTGTGCATGGGTCCCTCTCCTCCGTGTGGCCGGCTCCGGCGAACGACGCGTGGCAGCCGGCGTCGCCGTACCGCGAGTGCCGTGTTCCCGCGCGCCGGAGCGTCCGTCGCGCGGTCCTTCCACCCGGACCGGGTCGCCCCGGCCCGGTCCCGGTCACTGCCCCAGCACGCCCTGCCGCATGGCCTGGCCGAGGCTGAACACCGGCAGGTAGAGCGCGATCAGCATGATGCCCACGACCGCCCCGAGGATGACGATCGCCACCGGCTCCACCAGCGAGCTCAATCCCTGCACCGCCGCCGACACGCGCTGCTCGTAGAAGTCGGCGGTGCGCTTCAGCATGTTGTCGAGCTGTCCCGTCTCCTCGCCCGTGGCGGTCATCTGCACGAGCATCTCGGGGAAGACCCCGGCCTCCGTCATGGCGTGCGACAGCGAACTGCCCTGCTCGACCCGCGACCGCACCCGATCGAGGCCCAGCTCGAGCACCCGGTTGCCCGGCACCGGGCGCAGCACCTTGAGCGCGTAGAGGATCTGGGTGCCGCTGGCGGTGAGCATGCCCAGCGTGCGCGCCAGCTTGGTGATGGCGTACATCCGGATGAGCGGCCCGAAGATGGGCAGGCCGAACTTGGCCCGGTCCATCCACAGCCGGCCGGCGTCGGTGCGCGCCGCGTTCCAGGTGACCAGCCCGACGGCCACGGCGGCGAGCACGGCCAGCAGCAGGTGCTGGGTGATGGCCTGGCTGATGGTGAGCAGGAGCTGGGTCGGCCAGGGCAGCGGCACCTTGAAGCGGGCGTAGATGTCGGAGAAGCGCGGGATGACCCAGAGCAGCATGCCGATCATGACGAGCATCGAGAAGACGAGCACGAAGGTCGGGTAGCGCAGCGCCGCCTCGACCTTGAGGCGCAGCTCCTCGGCGCGCTCCAGGTAGGTGGCGGTCTGCTCGAGGATCTGGTCGAGGGTGCCGCTCACCTCGCCGGTGTTCACCAGGCTCACGAACACCTCGTCGAACGCCTGCGGGTGCCGGGCCAGCGCCGTCGCCAGCGTGTCGCCCTTCTGCACGTCGTCGGCCACGCCCTCGAGGATGACGGCCAGGCGCCGGTCCTCGTGGTCGCGCGCGATCGAGCGCAGCGCCCGCACCAGCGGCAGCCCGGCGCCCGCCATGGTCGAGAGCTGGCGCGCGAACAGCGCCACCGAGCCGGGCTTCACCGCGCCCCGCCAGCGGTGCAGCAGCACCCGCCAGCGGGCGCCCAGGCCCGGGGCCGGCAAGGGCCTCGCTTCGCCGGTGCGCACCTCGATGGAGACCGGCACCAGCCGCGCCTCCTCGAGCATGCGCAGCACGTCGTCCTCGGACGTGGCCACCTCGACCCCCTCGTGGGGGCGGCCCTCCAGGTCGCGGGCGCGGTAGTAGTAGCTGGGCATCAGTCGTGGTCCGCCAGCGTGGCGCGGCGGACCTCCTCGATGGTGGTGACGCCGTCGAGGACCTTGCGGATGCCGCTCTTGCGCAGCGTCACGAGGCCGTCGCTGACGGCGTGCTGCTTGATCTGGTCCTCGTTGAGGCCGTCGAGCACGAGGCGGCGCAGGCCGCGCGTGACCTCGAGCACCTCGAACAGCGCCGTGCGGCCGAGGTAGCCGGTCTGCTTGCAGGCCATGCAGCCGCGGCCGCGCCACAGGCGCCGGCCGGCCAGCAGCGCGGCGTCGTCGCCGAGCGCGGCGAGCTGTTCGGGGTCGGCGATGTAGCTCTCCTTGCAGCGCTCGCACACGCGCCGCACCAGGCGCTGCGCCATGACCAGGGCCACCGCCGAGCCCACCAGGTAGCGCGGCAGGCCCATGTCGATCAGGCGGGTCACCGTGCCGGGGGCGTCGTTGGCGTGCACGCTCGACAGCACGAGGTGGCCGGTCAGCGCGCTCTTCACGGCGATGTCGGCGGTCTCGGCGTCGCGGATCTCGCCGACCATGATGACGTCGGGGTCCTGGCGCAGGATCGAGCGCAGGGCGCGCGCGAAGGTCATGCCGACCTTGTGGTTGGCGTGCACCTGGTTGACGGTCTCGATGTGGTACTCGATCGGGTCCTCGACCGAGATCAGGTTCTTCGACACGGTCCGGATCTCGCCCAGCGCCGCGTAGAGCGTCGTGGTCTTGCCGCTGCCGGTCGGGCCGGAGACGAGGATCATGCCGTAGGGCAGGTGGACGGCGCGGCGGAAGGACTCGAGCGCGCTGCCGTCCAGGCCGAGGTGCTCGATCTCGCGGGTGAAGGCCTTCTTGTCGAACAGGCGCAGCACGACCTTCTCGCCGAAGGCGGTGGGCAGGGTCGAGACGCGGATGTCCACCTCGCGGTCGGGCAGGTGCACGGTCAGGCGGCCGTCCTGCGGCAGCAGGCGCACGGCGATGTCGAGATCGGCGAGCACCTTGATGCGCGAGACGATGGCCATCTGGTCCTTCTTGCGCGGCTTCATCACTTCGTGCAGCGCGCCGTCGATGCGGAAGCGCACGGTCACGCGGTCGCGCTGCGGCTCGACGTGGATGTCGCTGGCGCGCGCGTCGATGGCCTCGGCCAGCATGAGGCTGACGAACTGCACGACGGGAGCGTCCTCGACCTGCTGGCGCAGCGCGGCGAGGTCCACGTCCTCCTCCTCGTCCGTCGCCGTGAGGTCCATCTTGTCGAGGATCTCGCCCAGGTTCTCCGAGGTGCGGATCCCCTGGTAGAAGTTGTCGATGGCCTCGCGCGCCTCGCTCGGGCGGGCGAGGCAGACGCGCAGCGTGCAGCCGGTGAGCGCACGCAGGTGGTCGAGCGAGACCACGTCGAGCGGGTCGCCCACGGCCACGTCAAGCGTGTCGTCTTCGCGCCGGAGCGCCAGCAGCATGGCCTGCCGCGCCAGGTGCTCGGGCACGATCTTCACCGCCGCCGGGTCGGCCTGGGCGAGGTGCTCGGCGTCCACGACCGTCAGCGAGAACTGCTCGCCGAGCAGCTCGGTGACGTCGCGCTCCTTGAGCACGCCCAGCCGCACCAGCGTCTGCCCCAGCCGCTCGCGCGGGTCCGAGCGCGCGCGCAGCGCGTCGGCCAGCTGGTCGGGCGTGACCCAGCCGCGCTCGATGAGCAGCTCGCCGAAGCGGCGCGTCGAGAGGCGGAACGAGAGGCTCATCTCAGGGCCTCCGCAGGCCGCCGTCGGGGACGGGGCTCAGCCGGTAGTAGCGCTGCTGCAGCGTCGCGCGCTTGTCCGCGTCCTCGAAGTAGGGGTAGGCGACCTCGAAGCTCACCGTGCCGCGGTCCACCAGGTCGGCGAGCGAGTCGTCGAGCGAGACCATGTCCTCGCGCGCGCCGGTGGCGACGGCGTTGGGGACCTGGTGGATCTTGTCCTCGCGGATCAGGTTGGCGATGGCCGGGTTGACGAACAGCACCTCGCGCGCGGCGACCCGCCCGCGGCCGTCGGCCCGCGGCAGCAGCACCTGCGAGACGACCGCCCTGAGCGAGAGCGCCAGCTGCGAGCGGATCTGCGACTGCTGGTGGGGCGGGAACGAGTCGACGATGCGGGTCACGGTCTGGGCGGCGTTCTGGGTCGCCATCGTCGAGATGACCAGGTTGCCGGTCTCGGCGGCGGACAGGGCGATGGCCATGCTGATCAGGTCGCGCATCTCGCCGACGAAGATGACGTTGGGCATCTGGCGCAGCGCGCCGCGCAGGCCGCGGGCGTAGCTGCGCGTGTCCACCCCGACCTCGCGCTGCTCGAACACCGCGTGCTTCGGCTCGAAGACGAACTCGATCGGGTCCTCGACGGTCACGATGTGGCGCCGCGGCCCGTGCTGGTTGAGCTGCTCGAGCAGCGCGGCGATGGTCGTGGACTTGCCGGCGCCGGTCGGCCCGGTCACCAGCACGAGGCCGCGCGTGATCCCCAGCACGTGGTTCACCACGTGCGGGGCCAGCCCCAGTTCGGCCGGCAGCGGGACGCGCAGCGGGACGATGCGCACCGCCGCGCCCCAGTGGCCGCGCTGGATGAAGAGGTTGACGCGGAAGTGCGCCACGCCGGGCAGGAAGAAGCGCGTGTCCAGCTCGAGGTCGCGCTCGAAGCGCTCGCGCAGGGGCGGGGTGAGGAAGCTCTCCGCCAGCCGCCGCGACTCCATCGAGGTGAGCGGCTCGCCGCCGGGCAGGGGCTGCAGCACGCCGGCGACCGTGACCATGACCGGCTGGCCGGCGGTGATGATCATGTCGGACGCGCCGAGGCCCGCCGCCTGCTGGAGCAGGTCGTCACGCTGCAGCGGTTGGGATGGGTGGTCGGTCACGGGTGATGCGTCCTCGCTCTGGTCGTTCGGGGAGCGTTCCGGGCCGCGACGAGGCACGGCCCGCGTTCCCCGCCGGCCCGGGGCCGGCGAAAGGACACGGAGCCCCCGTTGGTCGGGGACGCAGGAAACGTTCCGCGGGCAGCGGTATCCCGTGTCGGCACCGGGCTGCGGGCTGAACACTCAGCGAGAGCGGAGGATAGGCGGCCCGCGAGCCGGGTGTCAACGGCCGGCCTGCGCCCACGGTCGGGCTCCTGAACGGTCCCGGGCGGGAAAACCGACCCAATCCCCGACACCCGCTTCCCAGCCCGGGTCCGGCCACCCCGTCCAGGCCGGTCGCCCGGCCGGACGGAAGCGCCGCTTCGGGGCGACGAGGGAGTTGTGTCGCGGCCGGCGTTGCAGGACGCGCGGCGCAACCGGGCCGTGGATGCACTTTCCGAATCCCGGCCACGCCTCGGCCCGACGGCGCGAGATGCAACGCCGGCCCTAAGGCGAGGCCGACCACCGGATTGGCGCGGGGCGCCGGCGCCGCTCGCGACCATCGGACCCCCCTCGCCCGAAGGGCACGCTCCGTGCTGAGTCGCGCGCGGCCGCCACGGGCAAGTCCGCCTCCGTGCCGCGGCGGCCGGCAGGAAAGGACGGTCCCCGAGCCCTCCGCCCTTCTCGGCAACGAGCCCCGTTGCATCGCACCGCGGAAGGCGCACCGCCGGAGCCACGAGTTCCGCGGCGGGCGCGCCGGAGGACCCGATGACGCACCGTCGCCTCGCACCCACGCTCCTCCTCCTCGCCCTGACCGCGCTGCCCGCCGTCTCGTACGCCCAGACCGGCTGGAGCAGCGTCACCCTGAACTGGACCGCCCCCGGGGACGACAGCCTCGCCGGCCGGGCGAGCCAGTACGACCTGCGCTACTCGACGGCGACGATCACCGCCGCGAACTTCGCGAGCGCGACGCGCCTCACCGGCATGGCCGCGCCGGCCGTCGCCGGCTCGACCGAGACGGCGACGGTGTCCGGCCTGGCGGCGGCGACCACCTACTACTTCGCCATCAAGGCGGCAGACGACGTCGGCAACTGGGCGCTGATCTCGAACGTGGTCTCGAAGACCACGGCCGCCGCGCCCGACACGGTGCGCCCGGCGGCGGCCAGCGTCGCCGTCAGCGCCGTGACCGACACGAGCGCGACGCTCGCCTGGACCGCGGTCGGCGACGACAGCCTGAGCGGCACCGCCACCTCGTACCAGGTCCGCTACTCGACCGCGCCCATCACCCTCGCCAACTTCGCCAGCGCCACCGCGGTCACCCCGCCGGCGCCGGCCGCGCCCGGCACGGGGCAGGGCGTGGTGGTGCGCGGCCTGAGCCGCCAGGTCACCTACTACTTCGTGCTGCGCACCGTGGACGAGGCCGGCAACGTCTCCGCCCTCTCGAACGTGCCGTCCGCCACCACCACCGACACGCTGGCGCCGGGCCGGGTCGCCGACCTGCGCGCGCTGTTCGTGTGGGTCTCGCTGCACCTCGACCTCGCCGCGCCGCTGCGCGAGGTGCGGCCGTGATGCGTCGCCGGACGCGCGGTCGCACCCGGGCCCGGCGCGGCGGCCCCGCGCGGTGGCGCCGCTGGGTGCTGCCGCTCACCGCCGTCGGGCTGCTCCTGCTGGTGCCGGCGCTCACGCACGCCCAGGCCGCCGACAGCCTGACCCTGCGCTGGACCGCGACCGGCGACGACGGCGCGGTCGGCACGGCGGCGCTCTACGACCTGCGCGTGTCGGGCGCGGCCATCACCGCGGCGAACTGGGACGAGGCCACGGCGGTCGCGGGCGTGCCGGTCCCGGCGGCGAGCGGCACCACCCAGTCGTGCGTGGTGCGCGGGCTCACCCCGGGCGCCACCTACTTCTTCGCCCTGCGCGTGCGCGACGACGCCGGCAACTGGTCCGAGGTCTCGAACGTGGTGCGCTGGGACGGCGTGCTCGACGAGTCGCCGCCGCCGGTGCCCAGCGGGCTGACCGCGGCCCTGAGCGGCGACGGGGTGCACCTGGCGTGGGACCCGAGCACGGCACCCGACCTGGCGGGCTACTCGGTCTACCGCGCCACGGGACCCGCTGGCGCGGGTGCCCCATCCGGACCGTACGCGCGGCTCAACGCCGCCCTGCTCGCCGCGGCCGAGTACCAGGACGACGCCCTGCCCGCGGGCGCGACGTCGGTCTGGTACCGCGTCACCGCCTCCGACGCCAGCGGCAACGAGAGCGCGCAGAGCGCGGCGGTGGCCGGCCTGCAGACCGGTTCGTCCCCGGCGCTCGCCTGGCACGTCGCGCCGGGCTATCCGAACCCGAGCCGCACCAGCCAGCCGGTCGTCATCCCCGTGGTACTCCAGGCGGCGGGCAGCGCCCGACTCGACCTGGTGGACGCGGGCGGTCATCTCGTGCGCCGGCTCGACCTGGGCCAGCTCGGCGCGGGCTATCAGGAGGTCGAATGGGACGGCAGGAACGAAGCGGGACGGATCGTGGCGCCCGGCGCCTACCGCGGCTGGCTGGTCGCGGGCGACGTGCGGCTGAGCACGCGCCTGGTGAGGGTGCCGTGAGCGCCTGGGACCGCGCCCGCCGGCGGGCGCACGCGGGGCGGCGGGGCCGGGCCGTGATCGTGACGGCCGGGACCCTGCTGCTCCTGCTGCTGCCCGCGGTCTCGCACGCGGGCGGCGACGCCGCCGGCACGGCCGCCGGGGGGTTCCTGAGCGTCGGCACCGGCGCCGGCGTGCTGGGCCGCGGCGGGGCCACGCTCGCGCTGGGCGGCGAGCTGGACGCCGTGCCCTGGAACCCGGCGGCGCTGGGCTGGATGGGCGAGACGCAGGTCGCCGTGGCGCACGCCGGGCTCGCCGACGAGGTGACGCAGGAGTGGTTCGGCGTCGGCGGCCGGCTCGGCCGCACCTCGCTGCGCTGGGCGCTCGACGGGCTCTACCAGAGCGAGGGCAGCTTCGAGGGCCGCGACGAGCTCAACCAGGCGACGGGCAGCTTCGACGTCTCGAGCATGGCCTTCGGCGTCCACCTCGCGCACCCGGTCGGCCCGTTCGTCACCGTCGGCGCGGGCGGCAAGTACGTGGGGGAGAAGCTCGGCGAGGTGAGCGGCGCCGGCTGGACGCTCGACGCCGGGGCGCAGTTCCGGCTCGCCTGGTTCGGCGCCGGCGTGGCGGTCACCAACGTGGGCGGTGGCATGGACTACTCCGGCACGCGCTACGACCTGCCGATGAACGTCGGCCTGGGCGCGGCGGTGGACGTGCCGCTCACCGGCCTGCGCTTCGCGCTCGACGCCAACTTCCCGCGCGCCTACTACGACGACGTGCGCGTCGGCGCCGAGTGGCGCTGGCACGACCTGGTCGCGCTGCGCGCCGGCTACCGCAAGGAGCTGGACGCGCCGGCGGACCTGGCCGAGGGCGGCCCCACCTTCGGGCTGGGCGCCGGCCTGCGGGGCCTGTGGCTCGACTACGGCTACGTCATCCCGGGCGCGGGCGACGGGCAGCACCGGCTGGCGGTCTCGCTGCGGCCCGGCCGGCTGGGCTGGCTCGCCGGCAGCGCCCTGCGCGGCGAGCGCCTGCGCGAGAGCTTCGACGAGCCAGGCGCCGCCGCGCCGCCGGGCGGCGACCAGTAACATCCCCCGCGGAGCCCCTGGGCCGCGGGCCGGACGCGAGTCCGGCCCGCGGCTGCCGCCTTCTACCGCCCGCCCTTCGCCTTCCAGGGGGCCTCGATGCCCAGCTGCCAGAAGAGGAAGTGCAGGTCCACGGCGTAGTCCTCGACCTCGCTGCGGACCGAGCGGCCCTGGGAGTGCCCGGCCTTGAGGCTGTAGTGCAGCAGCACCGGCCGCTCCGAGCCGGTGGCCGCCTGCAGCCGCGCGGTCATCTTGCGGGCGTGCAGCGGGTCCACGCGCGTGTCGGCGTCGCCGGTGGCGAGGAGGACCGCCGGGTAGGCGGTGCCCGGCACGACGCGGTGGTAGGGCGAGTAGGCGTGCAGCACGGCGAACTGCGCGGGGTCCTCGGCCGAGCCGTACTCGGGCACCCACAGCCGCGCGATGCGGAACCGGTGGTAACGCACCATGTCGAGCAGCGGGTACTTGCACAGCGCCGCCCGGAACAGGCCGGGGTGCTGGGTGAGCATGGCGCCGACCAACAGGCCGCCGTTGCTGCCGCCGCGGATGGCGATGCGCGCCGGGTCGGCGTAGCGATTGGTCTTGAGCCACTCGGCGGCGGCGGCGAAGTCGTCGAAGGTGTTCTGCTTGCGCTCGAGCATCCCGGCGCGGTGCCACTCCTCGCCCAGCTCGGCGCCGCCGCGCAGGTTGGGCAGGGCGAACACGCCGCCGGCCTCGACCCACAGCGTGGCCATGACCGAGAAGGCCGGCGTCATGTTGACGGTGAAGCCGCCGTAGCCGGTGAGGTAGACCGGGTGCGTGCCGTCGAGCGCCAGGCCCTTGCGGTGGACGAGGAACATGGGCACGCGCGTGCCGTCGCGCGACGGGTACCAGGCCTGCCTCGTCTCGTAGCGGTCCGACGCCACCGGCGCGGCGGAGCGCCACCACGTCGTGCGCTTCCCGGTGGCGAGGTCGTGACGGTGGACGGTGGCCGGCACGACGAAGGACTCGAAGCTGAAGAAGACCTCGTCCGAGCCCCAGCGGCCGCTCACCCAGCCGATCTTGCCGGGCACCGGGAAGGTCACCTCGCCCAGCGCGCGGCCGTCGGTCGCGTACACCCGCAGCCGCGGGACGACGTCCTCCAGGGTGGTGACCAGCAGGCGTCCGCCGGCCAGGGCGAGGCCCTCGACGACGCCCCGGCCCTCCGGCACGACCTCGACCCAGCGCTCGGGCGCGGGGTCCTTCAGGTCCACGCGCAGCACGCGGCCGCGCGGTGCGCGCCAGTTGGTCTGCACGTAGAGGTCGTCGCCGGCGATGGCACCCGTGAAGGAGGCGTCGAGGTCGCGCACCACCGGCGTGAACGCGCCGTCGGCGGCGAGGTCCTTCACCCACAGCTCGGTGCGCCCCGAGCCCGAGCCGAAGCTCGCCGTCACCAGCAGCCAGCGCCCCTCCTCCGACAGCGCCAGGTCGAGGAAGTACTCGGGACCGTAGGCGGCGCCGAAGACGACCGGGTCGCTCTCCGGGTCCGTGCCCATGGCGTGGCGCCGCACCCGCGGTCCCTCGGGCGTGAACAGCGTGTAGTAGACGCTGCCGAGGTCGGGGGCGATGACCAGGCCGTAGAAGCGCGTCGGGCCCAGCCGGTCGGGCAGGTCGCGGCCGCTCTCGACGTCGCGGAACGTGATCGCCAGTTCGTCGGCCCCGCCCTCGCGGCGGCCGATGGCGACGAGCCGGCCGTCGGGGGAGACGTCCGCGTACTCGAGCGAGGTCGAGTGGTCGGCGCTGAGCGGGTGCGGGTCGGCCAGCACCCGGTCGCGGCCGCGCGGGCCGTCGCGCACCACCAGCACGTTCAGGTCCTGGTCGGCCGCGCGCCGCCGGAAGAAGTAGCGTCCGCCGCGCTCGACCGGCACGCCGGTGCTGCCGGTCACCATCACCTCGGTGAGGCGCGCGCGGATGCGGTCGAGGCCGGCGACCGGCGCCATGACCGACTCGCGGTAGCGGTTCTGCGCGTCGATCCAGGCGCGCGTCTCCGGCGCGTCCTGGTCCTCGAGCCAGCGGTACGGGTCCTCGACGACCACGCCGTGCAGCGTGTCGCGGGCGACCTCGACGCGGCTGGGCGGGTAGGGGGGCAGCTCGGCGCCCACCGCCGGCGCGGCGGCGAGGAGCGTGAGGAGCGCGAGCGCGGCGCGGCGGGGGGCAC
>CAZSQE010000029.1:0-13738 GCA_964608905.1 uncultured bacterium
CTCCGCGGGCACGATGCCGCCCGATCCGGGCAGGGGAGACGCCCTTCATGCAACATCTTCTGACCGAGGAGCAGCGGAGCATCCAGGAGCTGGCCCGCACCATCGCCGAGGAGAAGGTCAAGCCGGTGCGGGCGAGGTACGACGAGGCGGGCACCTTCCCGCGCGACATCGTGCGCGAGCTGGCCAAGGTGGACCTGTTCCGGGTCTTCGTCCCCACCGCCTACGACGGGCTGGTGGAGGACGGCCTCGGCATCGTGAACATGTGCCTGGTGACCGAGGAGCTGTCGCGGGCCTGCGGCGGCATCGCCCTGGCCTTCGCCGGCACGGCGCTGGGCGCGTTCCCCATCCTGCTGTACGGCTCGGACGAGCAGAAGCAGCGCTTCCTGCCGGCCATCGCCGCGGGGGAGAAGCTGGCCGCCTTCGGGCTGACCGAGCCGATGGCCGGCTCGGACGCCGGCTCGCTCCGCACCACGGCGAAGCGCGACGGCGACCACTACGTGCTGAACGGCACCAAGGTGTTCATCACGAACGGCGAGGAGGCCGACGTCTACACCACCGTGGCGCTGACCCAGCCCGACAAGGGCGCGCGCGGCGCCTCGTGCTTCATCATCGAGAAGGGCACGCCCGGCTTCTCCTTCGGCAAGAAGGAGCACAAGATGGGCATCCGCGCCAGCGTCACCGCCGAGCTGGTGTTCGAGGACGCGCGCGTGCCGGCGGCGAACCTGGTGGGGCGCGAGGGCATGGGCTTCATCGTCGCCATGAAGACCTTCGACATCTCCCGGCCCGGGGTGGCGGCGCAGGCGCTCGGCATCGCCGAGGGGGCGATGGACGAGACGCTCAGGTACGTGCACCAGCGCCAGCAGTTCGGCAAGCCCATCGTCTCGTTCCAGGGCGTGCAGTGGATGCTGGCCGACATGGCGACGCAGATCGAGGCCTCGCGCGCCCTCATCTACGGGCTGGCCGACCGCATCGACAAGGGCGACACCAAGGACATCGGCCACCTGTCGGCGATGTGCAAGGTGTTCGCCTCCGACGCGGCGATGAAGGTCACCACCGACGCGGTGCAGCTGCTGGGCGGCTACGGCTACATGACCGAGTACCCGGTCGAGAAGATGATGCGCGACGCCAAGATCACCCAGATCTACGAGGGCACGAACCAGATCCAGCGCAACGTCATCGGCTCCTACCTGATGAAGGAGGCGGCCCGGCTGGCGAAGTAGCGGCCCGGCGGCGCGGCGGGCGGCGGGGGAAGGCCCCCGCCGCCCGTTTCGTCTCCCCGGGGCGTCATTCCCCCGCCGGCGCGCCCGGCAGGCCCGGCCGGGAGTGGCCGGACCTCACCGGATGACCGTGACGCGGCGGACGTCGGCGTCACGACCTCCCTCGAGGCGCAGCAGGTAGACGCCCGACGGCAGCATGGCACCGAGCGTTGCGCGGTGAAGGCCGGCCGGCAGCCAACCCAACTCCCGCCGGGCCACCAGGCGACCGGCGACGTCGAACACCACGCACCGCGCACCCGTCGCCATCCCGAGGGTGAAGACGAGCGTGATGCTCCCCGGCCCCGGGCCGGGTTCCAAGCTCCGGATTTCGGGGCCGACCCTGGCGAGGGTCGCCGGGTCAGTCGGGCCGGGAGTATCCGGGGCGAGCCTCTCCCTCGTCGCGGTCCCCAGGCAGGGGTCCCCCCGGGACCACGCCTTCGTGCAGGCCGCCGGGTAGGGATTCCGGCAGGTGTCCTCGCAGGCCCAGGCGATGCACTTCCGGTCACCCAACGTCGGGCAGGTCGTGACGAGGAAGGCCCCGAGGGTCCTGTGGTACTCGCAGGTCATGCCCAGGTCGCAGGTGTCCCGGTACCCGTACCGGACGAGCTCCTCGTCCAGGCAGCCAGTGGGCCGGCCGTCGATGCGCACGTCGTGGCCAGGGAGCCCCGCATCGCACATCCCGAGATCGCGGAACGATGCGTGGCAGTCTGCAGGAGTGATCAGGCATTCGCGGCTCACGCCGTTGCCGACGGCCCGTGTCGCGTTCAGGAAGGCGCTCAACTGCCAGAAGACCAGGGACGTCCGCACGACGGAGGGGTCGCCCGTGGCCCAGGCCGAACTCGTGTCGGGGTAGCCCCACTTGTCGGCGAATCCCCCACGTTCCGGCCCCCGGCTCTCCTGTGCGCTCAGGAACCCGAGCAGGCGCGCAGCGAGGGGGCGCCGCCCCGTTGCCTCCATAACGAAGGCGGCGGTCGGGAGCTCGTTCATCCAGCCCCGGCAGTCCACGTCCAGCCCGTTCGCGTCGTAGGCGCCGTCCGAGTCCTGGTAGTTCAGACTCCCGTCCGGCTCCACGCGCCGGGCGAGGAACGCGGCGGCCTTGAGGATGGCCGGGTCCATCTCCGGGTCCTCCGGATCGCTGCGCCGATGTTGGATCATCTCGAACGCCAGCCAGGCCGTGTAGGGAGAGTTCTTCCCGAACTCACGGCCGTTGCGATGCGGGAACGAGCCGTCCGGGAACTGCAAGCTGGCGACGCGCCGGGTGAGGATGCGCGCCGCGTCTTGGTAGGCGGAACGGCCCGTCAACGAGTGTGCCGTCCCCAGGTTGAGCGCCGAGGCGTAGGCCCAGTTCGGGATATCGTCGTCGTACCCCAGGCAGCGGTCTGCTACGGCAAGGCCCTGCTCGAGGTAGAAGGGCTCCTGTGTGGACTCGAACGCCCGAAGGTGGGCCCACCCGACCAGCCCGTCGAGTCCGGCACCGCGGAACGCACTGTCGCCGATCTCTGCGATCCAGCGCAGCCTCTTCTCCGCCTCCCTGAGCCAGTGCCGCTCATTCGTCAGGTCATGGAGCTCCAGGTATCCGAGGGCCTGTGGGACGACCAGCAACCGGACGACCTCGGACCATGGCTCCAATGCGCGCTCTTCGGGCGCGTATGGCAAGCCCTGGGAGCGTGCCTGCAGGAAGGCATCCATCCGGCGCAGAAGCAGGAGCCCGGAACGGACGAGCGGATCGCCGTCCCAGGGTGTGGTGCCGTGGGTCCCCCACAACCCGGGGCGCGCGGGCCCGTCGGGAGTCTCCTCGCGGGGGATGGCTCCGATCGGTGGCCCGTCGCGGGGCTCGTGAACCATCGGTCCCGGGGGTGGCTCGGATGGCGCAGGCCGTCGCATCGCCTCGAGGGGGCCGGCCAGGCACACAGGAAGACAGGCGGTCGCCACGAGGCACCGCAGTCGTCGAGGAAGCGGGCCGCCGTGAGGCATGCGCTTCTCCCGGGGGACGGCCGGTCCAACGGACTACCTGGACGCAGGGCCCGAAGGCGCGCGGGAACCGCCCTGTCGGACCCTGCCTCCAATGGCGACAATCGTACGCTGCAGCCGAAGCGCGGCGCAACGGGATTGCGCGGGGTCGTGCGGGCCCCCGCCGCCCGCTGTTGTCAGCAAGTGATCCTGCCGCTCGGCCGGGATGAGGCGAAGCGGGGTGGGCAGGGTCCGGAGCCGGCCGAGGCGGTCGTAGCCGCCCAACGGCCTCGAGCCCAAGTGGATGCTGTAGCCTCCTTGCAGGTGGTGGCGGACGACGAAGAGGCGCCGTTCGCAGCTGCGCCGCCCGGGTTGCCTGGGGATCTGCAGCATGGTCTTGCCCAACACGACGGTGTTGTCGCGGTTGACCCGTCGTCTGGCCTCCACGCACAGGTACTGGTCGAGGTCGACGTTGCCGAAGGGGACGAAGCCCGAGGCGAAGTCGGCCGGGGGCCGGGCGAAGCGGGTGTTGCAGTCCGGCCGGAAGGTCCGCTCGAGGTAGCGGTTGGCTTCCTCGACGGTGCGGATGCCGGCCACGCGCAGCTCGTTGACGAGGCGGTCCTGCAGGGTGCGGTTGAGCCGCTCACTGCGCCCGCGGGCCTGCGGGGAGATGGCCAGGATCCGCTCGATGCCGAGGGCCCCGAGGGCGCGCTGCAGCTGGGTCGGGTGCTGCGGGTCGTGGCGCTGGCCGGCCTTGGGCACGCGGGTGGCTCAGCCGGCGCGGTCGGTGCAGAGCTGCTGCGGCAGGCCATGCTGCTGGAAGAACGCGCGTAGCGCATGGAAGACCGCGGTCCGCGTCTCGGCCGGCCAGAGCTGGGCGTAGAGCAGGCGCGAGGTGGCGTGGTCGGCCACGGCAATCAGGCTCTGGCGCTGCTCGGGCACGAGCCGCAGTCAGGGGTGCCGGCTGCCGTCGAGGTGGAGCGTCTCGCCGAAGCAGGCCCGGTGCTCGCGGCGCAGGGGGTGCGTGCCCCGGGTCCGGTGCCTGCGGACCCGGCCGGCGGCCTCCAGCCACTTCAGCTTCCCGCTCATGGCCTGCAGCATCACTTCCTGTGCTCTCACGGCGCGCTCCGCGGTGGTGGGTAGTAGTCCACGGCTGACCTCCTGGCAGAAGCCAGCCTCGACTATGCCCCCCACCACCCTCTGGAGCGGCAGACTCACTTGCTCTCGGGAGTGGCCGAATCATGTGTCCCCCACGCACGTCCCGCCGCCCGTTTCGTGTCCCCGGCCCTCTTCCCCTATACTGCGCCGCCCGAATCCGCTGCAGGTGCACCCCGGCCAGCCATCCCCCGAACGAACGGAATCCTCCGCCCATGACCCCCTTCCTCGACCTGCTCGCCTCGAACCCGCTGCTGCTCCTGTTCTGCGTCATCGGCCTCGGCTACCTCGTGGGCAGCGCGCGGATCTTCGGATTCAGCCTCGGCGTGGCCGCGGTGCTGTTCGTGGGGCTGGCCTTCGGCGCGGTGGACTCCCGGCTGAAGCTGGACGAGCACATCCACGTGCTCGGACTGGTGCTGTTCGTCTACGCGGT
Organism: uncultured bacterium; assembly: GCA_964608905.1. Classification (GTDB taxonomy): domain Bacteria; phylum Eisenbacteria; class RBG-16-71-46; order RBG-16-71-46; family RBG-16-71-46; genus JANXPZ01. Next base: position 4,795 of record CAZSQE010000029.1, read on the forward strand.
CGGACTGCAGTCGGGGCCCGGCTTCTTCGCCTCGTTCACCCGGCGCGGGTTGCGGCTCAACCTGGTGGCGGTGCTCCTGCTGGCGCTGGGCGCGGTGGTGGCAGTGGTCGTCGGCCGCCTGGCGCGGCTGCCCGGACCCGAGATCGCCGGCGTCTTCTGCGGCGCCCTCACCAACACCCCGGCGCTGGCGACCACGGTGGAGACGCTCAAGCAGTTGCGGCCGGGCCTCACGGAGCTGGAGGCCAGCCAGCCCGTCGTGGCCTACGGTCTCGCCTACCCGTTCGGCGTGCTGGGCGTGATCCTCGCCTTCGCCCTGTTCACGCGCCTCTTCCGCATCGACTTCGCCCGCGAGGAGGCCGAGCGGCGGAAGGCGGCGGGGGCCGAGGCCATCCTGTCGCGCACCTTCCGCGTGACCAACCCGGGGCTGTACGGGCTCACCGTGCACGAGGCGCTGGCGATGCTGGGCGAGCCGGGCTTCGCGCTGAGCCGCGTGCGGCACGGCGAGGCGTCGGACGTCGCGCTGCCCGAGACGCGGCTGGCCGAGGGCGACCTGGTGGTCGCGGTGGGCAACGCGGCGGCGCTGGAGCGCGCGAAGCTGCTGTTCGGCGAGATGTGCGCCGAGCACCTGCCGGAGCCCCAGGAGGCGGGCATCGCCTACCGCCGCATCTTCGTCTCCAGCCACGAGGTGGTGGGCCGCACGGTGGAGCAGTCGGGGCTCGAGCGCTTCCGCGCCACCATCACCCGCCTGCGCCGCGGCGACGCCGACTTCGTGCCCACCCCCGACACCGTGCTCGAGCTGGGTGACCGCGTGCGGGTGGTGGCGCCGGCGGGCGAGCTGGGCCGGGTCTCGAAGTACCTGGGCGACTCGATCCGCGCCCTGTCCGAGACCGACTTCCTCTCGCTGTCGCTGGGCGTGGTGCTGGGCGTGCTGCTCGGCATGGTGCCGCTGCCGCTGCCCAACGGCATGACCTTCAAGCTCGGCTTCGCCGGCGGGCCGCTCATCGTCGCGCTTATCGTCGGCCGGCTCGAGCGCACCGGCCCGATCACCTGGGGCCTGCCCTTCGAGGCCAACCTGGTCATGCGCCAGCTCGGCCTGGTGTTCTTCCTCGCCGGCATCGGCACGCGCGCCGGCCAGGGGCTCACCAGCGCCTTCGCCTCGGGCGGCGGCCTGCTCATCGCCACCGGCGCGGCGGTGACCGCGGTGGTCGCGGTCGGCGGCATCCTCGCCGGCTACCGCTTCCTCAAGCTGCCGATGTCGGCGGTCATGGGCATGGTCTCCGGCATGCACACGCAGCCGGCCTGCCTCGCCTTCGCCACCCAGCACAGCGGCAACGACATGCCGAACCCGTGGTACGCGAGCGTGTACCCGGCCTCGATGATCGCCAAGATCCTGCTGGCGCAGGTGCTGGTGAGCGTGCTGCTGAAGCTGTAGCCCCGGGGCGCGGCCCCCGCGCTGCGCGGGAGGGCTGCGCGGGAGGTCCGGCGCGGGAGGTCCGGCGCGCTCCCGGCGGTCGTGATACCTTCGCACCCGTGCCCGCTGTCCGGGAGGACCGATTCGACCCGCCCCGGGTGGTGTCGCGGGGGAGTGCCTGCCATGCCGCCGTCCGGGTGTCCACCCGACAGGCGGACGGCGGCGGACGGAAGGGGATTCGGAGAAGCCCATGGAAGCCGCCATCGTCCTCATGCTCCTGATTCTGATCGTCCTCAACGGCCTGCTCGCCATGACCGAGGTCGCCATCGTGGCCGCGCGGCAGGCGCGGCTCGAGCGCATGGCCGAGCGCGGCGACCTCCTCGCGGGCGGGGCGCTCCACGTGGCGGCCAGCCCGACCCGTTCCCTCTCCACGATCCAGGTCGGCATCACGTCGATCGGGATCCTGAGCGGCATCGTGGGCGAGGCGGCCTTCGCCCGGCCCCTGGCGGCGTGGATCACGGGGTTCGGGCTGCCCGCCGGGCCGACCTACGTGCTGGCCACGGGGGTGGTGGTCATCATCGTCACCTACCTCTCGATCGTCTTCGGCGAGCTCGTGCCCAAGCGCATCGGTCAGAACCACCCCGAGGCGACCCTGCGGCTGACGGCCGGTCCGTTGCTCGCCCTCGGTGCGGCGAGCGCGCCCTTCGTCCGCCTGCTGTCCGCCTCCACCGACCTGCTGCTCCGGGCGCTGGGCGCCCAGCGCCCGCCGGCCCCCTCGGTGACGGAGGAGGAGATCCACATGGTGCTGGACGAGGGCTCCAGGGCCGGGGTCATCGAGGACGAGGAGCGGCGGATGGTGCAGAACGTCTTCCGCCTCGACGACCGCCCGATCGCGGCGCTGATGCTGCCCCGCAGCGACATCGTGGCGCTCGACGTGGAGAAGCCGTTCGAGGAGAACCTCGCGCTCATCGCGAGCTCGGACCTCGCCCGCTACCCGGTGTGCCGGGGGGGCCTCGACCAGGTGCTCGGGGTGGTGAGCGCGCGCCGGCTCCTGCTGCGCGCCCGCGAGGAGGACCGCCCCGACCTCGAGCGGGTCATGGAGCCGGCGGTCTTCGTGCCCGAGACGATCGGCGGCATCGAACTGCTCGAGCAGTTCCGCGCCTCGGGCGTGGCGATGGTCTTCGTCGTGGACGAGTACGGCGCGGTGCAGGGCCTCGTCACCGCGCACGACGTCATGGAGGCGATCGCGGGGGAGTTCCGGGCGGCCAGGCCCGAGGAGGCGTGGGCCGTGCAGCGATCGGACGGCTCGTGGCTGCTCGACGGGGCGCTGCCCACGGACGACGTGAAGGAGCGTCTCGGGCTCAGGAGCCTGCCCGACGGGGACCGGCCCCGCTTCCAGACCCTGGGCGGGATGATGCTGCACCTGCTGGGACACATCCCACAGGCCGGCGAAGCCGCGCAATGGGAGCAGTGGCGGCTCGAGGTCGTGGACATGGACGGCCGCCGGATCGACAAGGTGCTGGCGGCGCGGTCCCCGGACTGAGCCTGCCGGCACGACGGGCCCCCGGCCGCGACGCGCGGCCGGGGGCCCGCCCGCTTCCGCCGGCCGCTACAGCCCCATCACGTGGTACCCGGCGTCCACGTAGAGCGTCTCGCCGGTGATGCCGCTCGCGAGGTCGGAGAGCAGGAACAATCCCGCCCCGCCGATCTCCTCGCGCGTCACGTTGCGGCGCAGCGGCGCCTTCTCGGCGTGGTGGCGCAGCATGCCGGTGAAGCCGTGGATGCCGCGCGCCGCCAGCGTGCTCACCGGCCCGGCCGAGATGGCGTTGACGCGGATGTCCTTGCCCCCCAGCTCCCAGGCCAGCTGCCGCACGCTCTGCTCGAGCACCGCCTTGGCGCTGCCCATGACGTTGTAGTTGGGCACCGCCCGCTCGGCGGCGAGGTAGGAGAGGGTGACGATGCTGGCCCCGCGCCGCTCGAGCAGCGGCAGCAGGTGGTTCGTCACGTTGAGCAGGGAGTAGGCGCTCACGTCGAGCGCCGCCTGGAAGCCCTCGCGCGAGGTGGCCACGAACTTGCCCTCGAGGTCCTCGCGCCGCGCCCAGGCGATGCCGTGCACCAGGCACTCGACCGAGCCCCACTCGCGGTGCAGCCGCCGCGCCACCGCGGCGATGGTGCGGTCCTGCGTGACGTCGCAGTCGAGCGTCAGCGTGCCGGGCAGGCGCTCCGCCAGCGCCTCGACGTCGGCCCGCAGCCGTTCGCCGGCATAGGTCAGGCACAGCGCCGCGCCGGCGCGGCGCAGCTGCTGGGCGATGGCCCACGACAGGCTGCGGTGGTTGGCGACGCCCATGACCAGGGCGTGGCGGCCGCTGAGGTCGATGGTCAGCATGGTTCCTCCGTGCGGTCGGGACGGCTCAGGCGGCCCGGACGGTGTCCCAGACGCGGATGGGCAGGATGACGACCTGGATGCCGCGGAACTGCAGCCGGCGCTGGATGGAGAAGGAGGTCTCGTGGTGCAGGGAACGGGTGAAGAGGTTCTCCTTCTCGAACACGAGCTGCCCGGCGAACACCACGCAGCGCCGGAACTCCTTGGTCAGGTCGAGGCTGATGTCCTCCAGCTCGGTGATCAGGTCGGTGCCGAGGGTGTAGCGGTACTCGGCGTAGACGCCCATGCGTTGCGCCAGCGCCACGTACTTCTCGAGGTCGCCGCGCACCTTCCGCTCGAGAGCCGCCACGTCGGCGGTGCCCTTGAACTGGCCCGAGTCCACCAGGCCGACGCCGCAGAAGACGAAGTTCCTGTAGTGGCGCGGGAACATCCGGATGATCGAGAGCAGGGTGTGGATGCCGAGCCCGTTGTAGGACTCGACCATGACGATGGCGGTGGGTCCCTCGCTCGCCAGCTCGGCGGGCTCGCCGTGCTCGGCCAGCGGCAGGTTGACCAGCACCTCGTCGAGCGAGCGCAGCATGCTGCGCACCCGGCGGTAGTGGGAGTGGATGGCGAAGGTCAGGGCGACGAGCAGGGCGACGACCAGCAGGGACAGCCACACGCCGTCCGCGAACTTCAGCAGCACGGTCAGCACCAGCATGCCGCCGGTCACCGTGGTGCCCACGGTGGCGACGATCATGCGGCGACGCCAGTGCGCCTGCTCGCGACGCGTGTTCCACCAGTGCAGCGCCATCCCCGCCTGGGTGAGGGTGAAGGCGATGAACACGGTGGTCGCGTACATGACCACCAGGGTGGAGACCGCGCCGCCCGTCTGCAGCACGACCACGGCGGCGGCGATGCCCATGGTCAGCACCCCGTTCTGGGTGACCAGGCGCTCGGAGAGGTGGGCCATGCGCTTGGGGACCCACTCGTCCGTGCCCATGGCGGCCAGTGTGCGGGGGCCGGCGATGAAGCCGGTCTGCGCGGCGACGAACAGCAGCGCCCCCTCCGACAGCAGGGTGAAACCCACCACGGCCGGCCCGGCCGCCCAGCCGCCGATCCGCCAGCCGGCCGTCATCTGCTCCCACAACACCGCGTTCAGGGTCCGGCCGGGCACGGGGCCGACGTCGCTCAGCATGTAGCAGAGCAGGATGCCGCCGGCGGTGAACGACAGCGAGATGGCCATGTAGAGCATGGTGCGCTTGCCGGTCTGCACGCGCGGCTCGCGCAGGATGTCGGTGCTGTTGCTGACCGCCTCGATGCCGGTGTAGGTGCCGCCGCCCAGCGAGTAGGCGCGCAGGAAGATGACCAGCACCCCCACCAGGCCCAGTTCGGTCACGCCGCTGTGCGTGTCGGCCACGGCGCGGGTGACCAGCGGCACGAGGGCGTCGCCGTGCGAGAAGATGCCGTAGGCGATGAGGTAGATGTGGCTCAGCATGAAGGCGAGGAAGATGGGCACCAGCACCGCGATGGACTCGCGCACCCCGCGGATGTTGAGCCCGGTGAGGAGCGCGATGACGGCGAGCGCCGCCGGCAGCCGGAAGGCCTCGAGCCCCTGGGGCAGGAACGAGAAGATGGCGGCGCAGCCCGAGGCCACCGAGATGGCGATGGTGAGCACGTAGTCCAGCACCAGGGCGGCACCGGCGATCACGCCCCAGGTCGGGCCCAGCAGCTTGGTGGCCACCAGGTAGCCGCCGCCGCCGGTGGGGAACATCTCGATGATCTGGCTGTAGGAGCTGGCGATGATGAACACCGTCGCGACGGTGGCCATCACCAGGAACAGCGCCAGCTCGCGGTGGGCACCCAGCTGGAGGTAGGCCTCCTCGGGACCGTAGGACGAGGACGACAGGCCGTCGGAGCCCAGCCCGATCCACGCCATCATGGCGACCAGGGCCATGGTGCGGTGGATGTGCGGGTCCAGGACGTTCTTGGGGCCGCCGAGCAGGAGCTCCTTCAGACGGGAGAGCACGGGGCCAGACAATAGGAACTCGTCACGGCCGAATCAAGGGTCGGACGCGGCCGGGGCCCGCGCGGGGCTCAGGCGGCCCGGACGGTGTCCCAGACGCGGATGGGCAGGATGACGACCTGGATGCCGCGGAACTGCAGCCGGCGCTGGATGGAGAAGGCGGTCTCGTGGTGCAGGGAACGGGTGAAGAGGTTCTCCTTCTGGAACACGAGCTGCCCGGCGAACACCACGCAGCGCCGGAACTCCCTGGTCAGGTCGACGCTGATGGTCTCCAGCTCGGTGATCAGGTCGGTGCCGAGGGTGCAGCGGTACTCGGCGTAGAGGCCCATGCGTTGCGCCAGCTCCACGTACTTCTCGAGGTCGCCGCGCACCTTGGCCTCCAGCGCCTGCACGTCGCGGGCGCCCTTGAACTGGCCCGAATCCACCAGGCCGACGCCGCAGAAGACGAAGTTCCTGTAGTGGCGCGGGAACATCCGGATGATCGAGAGCAGGGTGTGGATGCCGAGCCCGTTGTAGGACTCGACCATGACGATGGCGGTGGGTCCCTCGCTCGCCAGCTCGGCGGGCTCGCCGTGCTCGGCCAGCGGCAGGTTGACCAGCACCTCGTCGAGCGAGCGCAGCATGCGGCGGACCCGCCGGTAGTGGGCGCGCACCAGGAAGCAGAAGCCGACGAACGCCCCGGTGGCGAGGAGCGTCACCCAGCCGCCCTCGCGGAACTTGACCACGGCGGTCACCGCCAGCACGGTCGCCGTCACCGTCGTGCCGATGCCGGCGACGACCATGCGCCGCCGCCAGTGTCCGCCCTCGGCGCGCACCTGCCACCAGTGGCGGATCATGCCGAGCTGGCTCAGCGTGAAGGTCATGAACACGTTGATCGAGTACATGACCACGAGGACCTGCACCCGGCCCCCGGTGTAGGCGAGCACCAGCACGGCGGCGAGCCCCATGGCGATGACGCCGTTCTGGGTGACGAGCCGCTCGGACAGGTGGGCCATGCGCTTCGGCACCCATTCGTCCACCGCCATGGCCGCGAGCGTGCGCGGGCCGGCGGTGAAGCCCGCCTGGACGGCCACGAACAGCAGCGCCCCCTCGGTGAAGAGCGTGAGCGCGACCAGCGCCTGGCCGAGGGGGAACCCGCCGACCACCAGGCCGCCGGCGAGCTGGTCCCACAGCGTGGCGTTCAGCGTGCGGCCCGGCTGGTGCCGCACGTCGTTGAGCAGGTAGCAGAGCAGGATGCCGCCCGCCATGAAGGAGAGCGAGACGGCCATGTAGAGCATGGTGCGCTTGCCGGTCTGCACGCGCGGCTCGCGCAGGATGTCGGTGCTGTTGCTGACCGCCTCGATGCCGGTGTAGGTGCCGCCGCCCAGCGAGAAGGCGCGCAGGAAGACCACGGCCACGCCGAGCACGCCCAGCTCCGCGACGGCCTGGCGGGTGTCGATGGCCGTGTCGGCCATCAGCATGGGCAGCTCGCTCCCGTGGCGCAGCACGCCGAAGACGATGAGGGGCACGTGGGTCAGCATGAAGCCGACGAAGATGGGGGCGAGGACGAGGATGGACTCCTTGACCCCGCGCAGGTTGAGGCCGGTCAGCAGGGCGACGACCAGGACCTCGACCGGCAGCTTGAGGGGTTGCCAGTCCGGGGGCAGGAACGAGAAGATGGCCTCGACCCCGGCGGCGGTCGAGATGGCGATGGTGAGGACGTAGTCCACGACCAGCGCGCTGCCGGAGACGATGCCGGCGGTGGGGCCGAGCAGCTTGGTGCCCACGAGGTAGCCGCCGCCGCCGGTGGGGAACAACTCGATGATCTGGGAGTAGGAGGCGGAGATGAGGAAGACGGTGGCGATCATCGCCACCATCAGGTACAGGGCGAGGTGGTAGTGCCCCTCGAGGTGGAGGAAGGCCTCCTCGGGCCCGTACGACGAGGACGAGATGCCGTCGGCCCCGAGTCCGATCCAGGCCAGCATCGCCACGAGGGCGAGCGTGTGATGGACACGGGGGTCGAGGACGTTCCGGGGACCACCGAACAGGAGTCCCCTTAATCGGTCGGGCACGGCGGCGGAGAATAGGCACTCGACTGCCACAAAGCAAGGGGAGGATGGCCATGCGCGCAGCGCAAGTCGTTCCAGGGAAGTCCGTTGCGCGATGGGCGGCCGCCGGCCGGCGCGAGGGGGGCCGGCCGTGACCCCGCGCCCGCGAGGCCCGGGCCCGCGGGGACCGGTCTCCGGCGGCTCGCTCGCCGCCGTCCGCCGCGCCGTGGTGGCCTGCACGGCCTGCCCGCGGCTGCGCGCGCACTGTCTCGAGGTGGCCCGCGTGCGCCGGCGCGCCTTCGCCGAGCAGGTCTACTGGGGCCTTCCCGTCCCGGGCTGGGGCGACCCGCGCGCGCGCCTGCTGGTGGTGGGGCTGGCGCCCGCCGCGCACGGGGCCAACCGCACCGGGCGCATGTTCACCGGCGACTCGAGCGGGGACTGGCTGCACGGGGCCATGCACCGCTTCGGCTTCGCCAGCCGGCCGGAGTCGACGGGCCGTGACGACGGGCTGCGCCTCCTGGACGCGTGGGTCACCGCCGCGGCCCGCTGCGCCCCGCCCGGCAACCGCCCGAGGCCGGCGGAGCTGGCGCGCTGCCGCCGCTTCCTCGCCGCCGAGATCGGGCTGCTGCGCCGCGTGGAGGTGGTGCTGGCGCTGGGGGGCGTGGCGCACGCAGCGTTCCTGCGTGCGGCGGGTCCGTGGGAGCCGCGGCCCGCCGCGGCGCCGGGCCGCGCGGTCGCGGCCCGCCCGCGCTTCGCCCACGGCGCCGAGAGCGTGCTGCCCGACGGGCGCGTGCTCCTCGCCTCGTACCATCCCAGCCGGCAGAACACGAACACGGGGCGCCTCACGCGCCCGATGTGGCACGCGGTCTTCCGCCGCGCGCGCCGGCTGCTCGACGGCTGAGCGCGGGCGCGCAGCGCCTGCCTGTCGCCCGCGCGGGGGTGCGCTCCGGAGGATCCTCCTTGACGGCGACCGGGGTCCGGGCGCAGTCTGCGCCCGCAGTCTCCCAGGTGCCGCAACGCGCGGCTAAGAGGGAAGAGGGGTGAGAAACCCCCACGGTCCCGCCACTGTGATGGGCGCACCGGGTCTCACGAGCCACTGGTCCGAGCCGGACCGGGAA
>CAZSQE010000030.1:0-13615 GCA_964608905.1 uncultured bacterium
GCAGCCGGTCGGTCAGCGGCAGCGTGCGGAAGCCCCGGGCCTCGGCCGCGGCGCAGAGGGCGCGCGCGGCGATCCGGTTGGAGCCGACGACGAGCGTGGAGGCTGCCGGCGGACGGCCCGGCGGGACGGCGGCGGCGGCCGCGCGCAGGACCTCCGCGAGCGCGCCGAATCGCTCCTGCAGCCCGCGCCGCACCAGCACCTCCAGTGCCTCGGCAGGCCCGGTGGCCGACGCGACGGTCGGGCCGGAGGCGATGGCCTCGAGGTGGTCGCCGACCACGTCGGAGAGGAGCAGGGTGGCGACCCGCGCCGGCGCGGCCACCCGTGCCAGGCCCCCCGCCTTCACGAGGGAGAGGGCGCGGCGGACGGTGTTGAGCTCCACGATGTCGGCCCCCGCGTGCAGCAGCGCCTCGGTGACGGCGCGCAGGTCGGCGAGGGTGACGCCGGGGCGCAGCGACTCGAAGAGCGCCGAGCCGCCGCCGGAGACCAGCACCAGCACGACGTCGGGCGCGCGCACGCCCTCCAGCAGCGCGAGCGCGTCCGCGCCCGCCCTGAGACTGCCCTCGTCGGGGAGCGGGTGGCCCGCGCCGTGGCAGCGGAGCGACGCCGGCCACTCGCCCCGCAGGTCGGCGCCGTGCGGGTGCGCCACGACGCCGCCCGCGAGCCGGGGGCCGAGCGTCGCCACGGTGGCCCGCGCCATGCCGGGCGAGGCCTTGCCGAGGGCGACCAGCCACACGCACGCGCCCGGGGGGAGGTCGAACGCCTCCTCGCCGACGCGCAGCGCACTCCCCTCGAGCCGGAGCGCCCGCACCACCGCCGCGGCCGGGTCGGCGGCGGCGAGCGCCGCGGCGTGCAACGCGCGGAGGTCGTCGCGCAGTCCAGCCCACGATGGAACGGGCACCCTTCGTCCCTCCAGTGGTCCACGCCCGGCCCCGGGTCCCGGCGTGCGCCCGCATCCTACCACCCGGACCCGGGGGGGACCCGATGGCCTACCGGCTGGTGAGAGTCGAGGACTACGAGCCCTTCGTCGGCGCCGAGGCTGTCGGCCGCATCCTGGCGAAGGCCGCCGCGCTGCGCGGCTTCCACGTGACCCACATCAACTCGACCTACTACGGGGGCGGGGTCGCCGAGCTGCTGTCGTCCATGACCCTGCTGATGAACGGTCTCGGCATCGAGACCGGCTGGCGGGTCCTGCAGGGCTCGCCGGACTTCTTCGGCATCACGAAGAAGATGCACAACGCCCTGCAGGGCATGCCCATCAAGTTCTCGCCCGTCAAGCGGGAGATCTACGAGAACGTCGTCTTCGAGAACTCGGTCCGCAACCACCTCGACCACGACCTGATCATCGTCCACGACCCGCAGCCGCTGCCGCTCATCCGCCACTACAAGAAGAAGAGCCCGTGGGTCTGGCGCTGCCACATCGACCTCTCCGGCCCCGACCCCGGGCTGTGGCGCTACCTCGTCCCCTTCGTGGAGCGCTACGACGCCGTGATCCTCAGCATCCCCGGGTACGCGCAGCGGCTGAAGACCCCGCAGCTCTTCTTCATGCCGGCCATCGACCCCTTCACGACGAAGAACCGGCGGCTGCGCGACGACGAGATGGACGAGCGGCTCGCGCACTACGGGATCCCGACCGACCTGCCCATCGTCGCGCAGGTCTCCCGCTTCGACCCCTGGAAGGACCCGAAGGGCGTCGTCGAGGCGTTCCGCATCGCCCGGCGGGAGGTGGACGCCACCCTCGTCCTGCTCGGGAACTTCGCCTCGGACGACCCCGAGGGCGCCGAGATCTACGAGTCGCTGATCCGCTGCCGCGACGAGCGCATCCTGATCCTGCCGCACGGGGACGACACGGCGCTGGTGAACACCCTGCAGCGGCGGGCGGCGGTGGTCCTGCAGAAGTCGCTCCGCGAGGGCTTCGGCCTGACGGTCACCGAGGCGATGTGGAAGGGCACGCCGGTCATCGGCGGCCGGGTGGGCGGCATCCTCCACCAGATCGAGGATGGGGTGAACGGCTTCCTCGTGTCCTCCGTGGAGGAGGCGGCGGCGCGGCTGGTGCAGCTCCTGAAGGACCCCGCGCTCCGCGAGCGGATGGGCGAGCGGGCCCGCGAGAGCGTCGCCCGCCGCTTCCTGCTGACGCGCTACTTGGAGCAGTACCTGGACCTGTTCGGCTCGTTCGAGGCCAGCTTCTCGCTGCGGGGCCGGCCCGGCGTCGAGCCGGCGTGACGCCACGGGCTGGCAGCGGCCGCCGGGGAGACGCGGGGCGGTCTGGAGCCGCACGCGGGGGCGGAGTAGACTGCCGGCGCCCGATGCGGCCGCCGCGCACGGCGGGCCCCGTCATCCAGCCGGAAAGGGAAGGACCCCCATGCAGGTTCACGAGTTCCTGGAGCGCTCCGCCCAGCGGGACCCGGATCGCCAGGCGGCCTGGTTCAAGGACGAGTGGAAGACGTTCGCGGAGCTGGACGCCATGGCGAACCAGGTGGGGAACCACCTGAAGGGGCAGGGCGTGCGGCGGGGCGACCGGGTCGCGCTGCTCTACGAGAACTCGTTCGACTACATCGCCGCCTACTACGGCATTCTCAAGGCCGGCGCGGTGACGGTGGCGCTCAACACCGAGACCACGAGCGACGCCCTCCGCTACCTGCTGGCCAACTCCGGCGCCCGGGCGGTCATCACCAACCAGGCCTTCTCCCGGCACCTGGTGCCGGCGCTGCCGGACCTGCCGGACCTGCGGCACGTCGTCGTCCGGCAGGACGACCTCGCGCCGTACGAGGCCGCGGGGGGCGCCGCCGCGGTCCGGCTGCAGGAGGTCTACGCCAGCGCCGACCGCACGCCGCCGCGCGTGCGCAGCATCGACCTGGACCTCGCCTCCATCGTCTACACCTCCGGGAGCACGGGGAAATCCAAGGGCGCGGTGTTGCGCCACTACAACATCGTGGCGAACACCCGGTCCATCGTGGAGTACCTGCGGCTCACGCGGGACGACCGCGCCATGGTCGTGCTGCCCTTCTACTACATCTACGGGAAGTCCCTGCTGAACACCCACTTCTCGGTCGGCGGCTCGGTGGTCATCGACAACCGGTTCGCCTTCCCGAACGTGATCCTGGAGACCATGAAGAAGACCGGGGCCACCGGCTTCTCCGGCGTGCCCTCGACCTTCATGATCCTGCTGAGCCGCTCCGTCGTCCGCAAGGAGAAGTTCCCCGCGCTGCGCTACCTGACGCAGGCCGGCGGCCCCATGGCGCCGGCGGTGCAAAGGGACGTGGCCGGGACCTTCGCGCCGGCGAGGCTGTACGTGATGTACGGCGCCACCGAGGCCTCGGCGCGCCTGTCCTACCTGGACCCGGACGACCTGCCCCGCAAGTGGGGCTCGATCGGCAGGGCCATCCCCAACGTGGACCTGTTCGTGGCCGACGAGACGGGCCGCGAGCTGCCCCAGGGCGAGGTCGGGGAGCTGGTGGCCCGGGGCACGAACTTCATGGAGGGCTACTGGCAGGACCCGGAGGAGACCGCCCGGGTCCTGCGCCACGGGCTCTACTTCACCGGCGACCTCGGCCGCATGGACGAGGAGGGCTTCCTGTACGTGGTCGGCCGGACCAAGGACATGATCAAGGTGGGCGGCGAGCGCGTCAGCGCCAAGGAGGTCGAGGAGGCGATCCTCGAGCTGAAGGAGGTGCAGGAGGCGGCCGTCATCGGCGTGGACGACGACGTGCTGGGCGAGGCCATCAAGGCCTTCGTCGTCGCCGCCCCGGGTCGCGAGGTCGGGCACGACCTGGTCGTGGGGCACTGCCGGCAGCGGCTGCCCCTGTTCAAGGTCCCGAAGTCCGTGGTGGTCGTGCCCGAGCTGCCCAAGAACGAGTCCGGCAAGGTCCTCAAGCCCGTGCTGCGGGAGATGGAGAGGAAGAAGACCGGGTCGGGGTGAGCCGCGCCGGGACGGGCGCCGCCCCGTCCACGGTGCGCCGGCATGCTATCCTGCTCGCGCCCGCGGCGGCTCCCGCGCCCGTCCGCGCCCGCCGGCCGGAGCCGCACCGTCCGCCTTCACGGCGCGCCATGGAGGCCACCATGCACTCCCCTCGAGCCCTTCCCGTCGTCCACGCGCTGCTCGCCGCGGTCCTGTCGCTGTCGCTCGGCTGTTCGAAGTCGTCCACCACCGACCCGGTCGCGCGGCCGGGACTGAGGGTGACGCCGGCGAGCCAGGACTTCGGCACGAGCCTGTCGCAGGCCACGCTGACCATCGAGAACACGGGAACGGGGACGCTCGACTGGACCGTGTCCGCCGACCGGAGCTGGATCGGCGTCAGCCCGGCGAGCGGCTCGACGGCGACCGGGACGAGCCCGGTGACGGTCACCGTGAGCCGGGCCGGGCAGTCCCCGGGCACGTACACCGGCACGGTGACGGTCACCCCCGGGCCGGGCGACGCGGCGACGGTGACGGTCTCGATGCGGGTGGTCACCGGCTCGAGCGCGGAGGTCGTCTTCCTCCACCACAGCACCGGCGGGGTCATCTGGGACGGCGGCGTGCCGGCGTGGTTCGCGGCCTACAACGCCGCCGCGGGCACCAGCTATGCCGTCACCGAGGTGCCGTACCCGGCGGGCTCGTACCCGTGGGACAACTACCCCTACGACTACTGGAACATCTGGGTGAACCACGCCGGCCCGACCGCCTACCTGGGCCAGGCGACGCTCGAGATGCTCACGCCGCAGTACGACGTCATCGTGCTCAAGCACTGCTTCCCGGTGAGCAACATCGACCCCGACACGGGGTCCCCCGACATCGCCTCGCCGGTGAAGACGCTCGAGAATTACCGGCTCCAGTACGGCGCGCTCAAGACCAAGATGCGCTCGTTCCCGTCGAACCGCTTCATCGTCTGGACCGGCGCCGCGAAGCTCGCCGCGACGACGACGCCCGAGCGGGCCGCGCGCGCCCGGGAGTTCTTCGAGTGGGTGCGGACCGTCTGGGACGAGCCGGGCGACAACATCCACGTCTGGGACTTCTTCGACCTGGAGACCGACGGGGGCATGTACCTCGTCCCCGAGCACGCCGCCTCGGCCAGCGACGACCATCCCAACAGCGCGTTCGCCGCGGAGGTGGCGCCGCTGTTCGCCCAGCGCGTGGTGGACGTGATCGAGGGGAGGGGGGACCGATGAACCGCGCGTCGCTCGCCGTCGTCGGCGCCGCGCTCCTCGCCGCGCTCCTCGCCGTGCCCGCGCCGGCCGCGCCGCCCGACGGCCACGCCCGCATCCACTACCACCGCCCGAAGGGCGACTACGCGGGCTGGGGCCTGCACGCCTGGGAGGACACGCGCCTCAGCGTGGCCTGGACGAGCCCGCTGGCGCCGACCGGCCGCGACGACTGGGGCGTGTACTGGGACGTGCCGCTCGCGGACGGCGCGAAGCAGCTCGGGTTCATCGTGCACCAGGGCGACCGGAAGGACCCCGGGCCCGACCAGTTCCTCGACCTCGCGGCGATGCGCGAGGTGTGGGTGGTGTCGGGACGCGCGGCGCTGGAGCCGGTCCCGCCCGACGTGAGCGCGCTCGCCGCCGGCGACCTGACCCGCGCACGGGCCCACTGGCTCGACCGCCGCACCTTCGCCTGGCCGGGCCTGCCCGCCGGCAGCGAGGTGCGGCTGCACGCCAGCGCGGACGCCGGCCTCCGGCTCACGCGCGACGGCGTGAGCGGCGGGGAGTCGCTCGCGCTGCGGGCCGAGGCGGCAGGGCTCTCGAGCGAACTGCGGTCGGCCTTCCCGCACCTCGGCGGCGCGCCGGTGTTCGCGCTCGACGGCGCGGGCACCGCCCGCGTGGCCGGGCTGCTGCGGGGCCAGTGCGTGGTCTCGGCGCGGCTGCCCGACGGCTCGCGCGACGCGACCGGGCTGCAGGTCCCGGGCGTGCTCGACGACCTCTTCGCCACCGACGAGCCGCTCGGCGCCGCCTGGCAGGCCGGCGTGCCGACCCTGCGCCTGTGGGCGCCGACCGCGCAGCGGGTGCGGCTGCACCTCTTCGCCGGGCCGCGCGACGCCCGGGCGGTCGAGGTGGTGGACATGACGGAGACGCGCGGCGTCTGGAGCGCGCGCGGTGCGGCCGGCTGGACGTGGCGCTACTACCTCTACGAGGTGTCGGTCTACGTGCCGGCGACCGGGCGCGTCGAGACGTCCCTGGTGACCGACCCCTACTCGCGCAGCCTCGCGCGCGATTCCGAGCGCTCGCAGCTCGTGGACCTCGACGACCCCGCGCTGGCCCCGCCCGGCTGGGCGGCGCTGGCCAAGCCGCCGCTCGCGGCGCCCGAGGACGCCGTCCTCTACGAGCTGCACGTGCGCGACTTCAGCGCCGCGGACGCCACCGTGCCGGACTCGCTGCGGGGCACCTTCCTGGCGTTCACGCTCGAGTCCGACGGCACGCGCCACCTGCGCTCCCTGGCCGCCGCCGGGCTGACGCACGTGCACCTGCTGCCCGCCTTCGACTTCGCCACCGTGGCGGAGGACCGCGCCGCCTGGCGGGACCCGGGCGACCTCGCGCGCTTCGGCCCCGAGTCGGAGGAGCAGCAGGCGGCCGTCGAGCGGGTGCGCGCGCACGACGGCTTCAACTGGGGCTACGACCCGTTCCACTTCGGCGTGCCCGAAGGGAGCTACACGCCGCGCCCCGACGGGGCGGCGCGCATCGTCGAGTTCCGCCGCATGGTGCAGGCGCTGGCCGGCCTGGGCCTGCGCGTGGTGATGGACGTGGTCTACAACCACACGAACGCGTCCGGGCTCGCGCCGCGCTCGGTGCTCGACCGCGTCGTGCCCGGCTACTACCACCGCCTGAACGCCGACGGCGCGGTGGAGAACAGCACCTGCTGCGCCAACACCGCCACCGAGCACCGCATGATGGAGCGGCTCATGGTGGACGACCTCGTGCACTGGGCGCGCGACTACCAGGTGGACGGCTTCCGCTTCGACCTGATGGGCCACCACATGCGGCGGAACCTGGAGCGGGCGCGCGACGCCCTGCACGCCCTCGCGCCGGCGCGCGACGGCGTGGACGGCGCGGCCATCCTGCTCTACGGCGAGGGCTGGGACTTCGGCGAGGTGCAGGGCGGCCGGCGCGGCGTGAACGCCACGCAACGGAACCTCGCCGGCACCGGCATCGGCACCTTCAACGACCGGCTGCGCGACGCGGTGCGCGGCGGCAGCCCCTTCGGCGACCGCCGCGAGCAGGGCTTCGCCACCGGGCGCTTCCACCTCGGCGGCGAGCTGGACCGCGGCGGCGAGGGCAGCCGCACGGCGCTGCTCGACGCCACCGACCGCATCAAGGTCGGGCTGGCCGGCAACCTGGCCGGCTACGCCTTCACCGACCGGCGCGGCCACCCCAACCGGGGCGCCGGCCTCTCCGGCACCGGCTACACCGCCGACCCGCAGGAGTGCGTGAACTACGTCGCGGCGCACGACAACGAGACGCTGTGGGACAAGCTGCTCTACGCCCTGCCGCTCGCGACGCCGCTCGCCGAGCGCGTGCGCCTGCAGGTGCTGGCGTTGTCCGTGCCCGCGCTGGCGCAGGGCGTGGCGTTCTTCCACGCCGGCGACGAGATCCTGCGCACCAAGTCGCTCGACGCCGACAGCTACGACTCGGGCGACTGGTTCAACCGACTCGACTGGAGCCTCGAGACCAACGGCTGGGGCATGGGCCTGCCCCCGGCCGGCAAGAACCGCGACCGCTGGCCGGTGATCCGCGCGCGCCTCGGCCGCGCCGAGCTGGCGCCGAAGCGCGCCGAGATCGAGGCGGCCCTGGGCGCGTTCCGGGACCTGCTGGCGGTGCGGCGCAGCTCGCCGCTCTTCCGCCTGCGCACGGCGGAGGACGTGCAGGCGCGGCTCGCGTTCCTGAAC
Source organism: uncultured bacterium (assembly GCA_964608905.1). Lineage (GTDB taxonomy): Bacteria > Eisenbacteria > RBG-16-71-46 > RBG-16-71-46 > RBG-16-71-46 > JANXPZ01. Next base: position 7,854 of record CAZSQE010000030.1, read on the forward strand.
GCCGGGCCGGCGCAGGTGCCGGGCCTCGTGGTGATGACGCTCTCCGACGCGGTCGCCGGCCTGCCGGACCTCGACCCGGACCGGGAGCACGTGGTCGTCGTGTTCAACGCCACGCCGGCGGAGCAGCGCGTGAGCTACCCGGCCTTCGGCCGGCTCGAATTCGAGCTGCACCCGCGGCAGCGCGAGGGCGCCGACCCGGTGGCGCGCGACGCGCGCGCCGACCGCGCGGCCGGCGCGCTCGTCGTGCCGGCGTGGACGACGGCGGTGTTCGAGGCGAGGTAGGCGCCGCTCAGGGCGCGGGCGCGGGCGCGGGCTCGCGGGTCGTGGCGGCGCGCTGGCGGCCCCCCCGGGGCGGCATCGGTCCCCTCATCGAAGGGCCCGGACGGCGCATCGCCGAGGCGCTCCGTCCGCTAGAAGATCGCCCCGTAGATCACGCCGGCGGCCGTGGACAGGGCGATCACCAGCACGATGAACACCAGCGTCTTCTTCGTCCCCATCACGCTGCGGATGACCAGCATGCTCGGCAGCGACAGCGCCGGCCCGGCCAGCAGCAGCGCCAGCGCCGGGCCCTTGCCCATGCCGGACTTGATGAGTCCCTCGAGGATCGGGACCTCGGTCAGGGTGGCGAAGTACATGAACGCGCCGACGACGGAGGCGAACAGGTTCGCGAGCAGCGAGTTCCCGCCCACGGCCTGCGCGATCCAGGAGTTGGGAATCAGTCCCCGCTCCGAGCCGCCGGGGCCCCCGAGCAGGAGGCCGGCCACCAGCACCCCAGCCAGCAGCAGGGGCAGGATCTGCTTGGCGAACTTCCAGCTCGACTCCACCCAGTTCGTCAGCTCGTCCTTGCGGAACCAGTTCACGAGGGCCACGACGAGCAGGAGCCCGAAGGCGCCCGTGACCCACCAGCGGATCCCGTAGACCACCGCCCAGGGGCCGGCGTCTCCCGCGACGGGCCTGCCCCAGTTGGCGAAGACGAGGATCCCGACCATCGCCAGGAAGTAGAGCCCCTCCTGCCAGAGCGCCCGGCTCCCGGCCTCGTCCGGGAACACGACCGGGGCCTCGGCCGCGCGCGCCGCCTCCTCCTTGCGGAAGATCAGGTGCATGAGCAGACCGATCACGACCGCGAAGGACACCGCGCCGACTGCACGGGCGATGCCCAACTCCGGCCCCAGCACGCGGGCGGTGAGGATGATGGCGAGCACGTTGATGGCCGGCCCGGAGTAGAGGAACGCCGTCGCCGGCCCCAGTCCGGCACCGCGCCGGTGGATGCCGGCGAAGAGCGGCAACACCGTGCACGAGCAGACGGCGAGGATGGTCCCCGACACCGCGGCGACCGGGTAGGCGACGAGCTTGCTGGCCTGCGGTCCCAGGTACTTGAGCACAGCTCCCTGGCTCACGAACACGCTGATGGCGCCGGCGATGAAGAACGCCGGCACCAGGCACAGGAGGACGTGCTCGCGCGCGTACCAGTGGGCGAGTGACAGGCTCTCCTGCACCGCGTTCCAGAGTCGCGAATGACCCACCGGCAGGAACCAGAGGAGTCCGAAGACCGCCAGGATCAGGGCGAGCTTGGTGCGTTCCTTCACGACAGCAGCGCCTTGAGCTGCTCGAGGGAGGGCACCCGGCCCGACACCTTGACCTCGCCGTCCACCACCAGGGCCGGCGTGGTCATGACCCGGTAGCCCATGATCACGTTGAGGTCGGTGATCTTCTCGACCTCGGCCTCGAGACCGAGTTCCTGGACGGCGCGCTGGGTCCGCTCGTACAGCAGCTTGCAGTTCGCGCAGCCCGGACCGAGGACCTCGATCTTCTTCATGGTTCCGTCCTTTCCCGGTGGGTGCCCGGTGCGCCGGGCACGTGGACCGACTGGTTCAGGGGGCCGTCGCGGCGGCCGCGTCGCGTGCGAAGTACCGTCGCCGGAGCCACAGCGCGACATTCACGAGGCCTATGAGCGCCGGCACCTCGACCAGCGGACCGATCACGGCGGCGAAGGCCGCGCCGTGGTGGATGCCGAAGGTCGCGACCGCCACGGCGATGGCCAGCTCGAAGTTGTTCGAGGCCGCGGTGAACGACAGCGTCGCCGACTGCGGGTAGCTGGCCCCCACCCACTTGCTCATGAAGAACGAGACCACGAACATCACCACGAAATAGATGAGCAGCGGGATGGCGATGCGCACCACGTCGAAGGGCAGCTGCACGATGGTCTCGCCCTTGAGCGAGAACATGACCACGATGGTGAAGAGCAGGGCGATCAGTGTGATGGGGCTGATCTTCGGGATGAAGCGACGGTGGTACCAGTCCCTGCCCTTCGCCGCGATGAGACTGAATCGCGTGATGATCCCGGCCAGGAACGGGATTCCGAGGTAGATGAAGACGCTCGTGGCGATCTCGCCCATCGTGATGTTCACGGCCACGCCCTTCAGGCCGAGCCAGCCCGGCGCCAGCGTGATGAACACGTAGGCGTAGACCGAGAAGAAGAGCACCTGGAAGACCGAGTTGAAGGCGACCAGGCCGGCGCAGTACTCGGTGTCGCCCCTTGCCAGGTCGTTCCAGACGATGACCATGGCGATGCAGCGGGCCAGGCCGATGAGGATGAGCCCCACCATGTACTCGGGCTGGTCGCGCAGGAACAGCACGGCCAGGCCGAACATCAGGATGGGCCCCACCACCCAGTTCTGGACCAGCGACAGGGCCAGGACGCGGCCGTCGCGGAAGACGCGCCCCATCTCCTCGTAGCGCACCTTCGCGAGCGGCGGGTACATCATGAGGATCAGGCCGATGGCGATGGGGATGGAGGTGGTCCCGACGTTGAAGCGGTTCAGGAACGGCACCACGCCGGGGACGAGGTAGCCACCGCCCACCCCGACGGCCATGGCGAGGAAGATCCACAGCGTGAGGTAGCGGTCGAGGAACGAGAGCCGCCCGGCGACGCCGCCGGAGCAGCGGTCCTTGCCGCGGCCTGTCGTGACTTCCCCCGTGGTGGATGGTTCTCGGGTCATCGCCCCGGCTCCTTCGCCTCGCTGCCGGGCCCGGCGACCTCGTCCACCAGCTCCCGGACTCGTCGCTCGATGTCGTCGCGGACTCGCCGGAAGCCGTCGTCGTCCAGGTGCTTCGGGTCGGGCAGGGCCCAGTCCAGGCGGCGCCGCGCCGGCAGCCAGGGGCAGGCGTCCCCGCAGCCCATGGTCACCACGCAGTCCCAGGTGACGCCGGACGGCAGCTCGTCGAGGCCCTTGGAGCGCTGCGGCGCCAGGTCGATGCCCTTCTCGGCCATGAACCGGACCGCGCGCGGGTTCACCCGGCCGGAGGGGCGGGAGCCGGCGCTGGCCGCGGCGACGCGGCCGGCGCCGACGGCCCGCGCGAAGGCCTCGGCCATCTGCGAGCGGTTCGAGTTCTCGATGCAGACGAACAGCAGCCGCGGGAGGGACTCGGACATGCGACGACTCCTTTGCAAGGGCGGGCCCGGGCTCCGGGCCCCTTCGTCACTTCGCCAGATGGCGAATTGTAGGCGCTGCCCCGCGGCCCGTCAAGCTCCCGGCCCGCCTGCGGGAGTCGCCGTCCCGGAAGGCCGATTCGCCGCCCGCCTACGGGCGTCGCTGTCCCGGAGGACTGGCCCCCGCCCGGAGCGGATGTCACCGCCGGGCGGACGGCCGGATCGCCGGATGGGACCGGTCCGTGGCATACTGGAGCCATGCGCGAAGCCCACTTCGAGTCCGCGGAGCTGCGGGACTACGTCGCCGCCCGGGGCGGGGTGCTGTGCATCTCGCTCCAGGCGATCATGCACGGCTGATGAAGGGTCGAGCGCGGCCCGGTCGGGTCGCTCGAGATCCCCGGGGACGCGACCGCCTACGAGCGCCTGGACGCGGAGGGCGTCGCGGTCCATGTCCACAGCGACGTGCTCGCCGCGCTGCAGGATCCCGCGCGACTCAGCTTCGCCTTCGGCCGGTTCGGGCGCTGCCGGCTCCGGCTCGAGGCCGCTTCCTAGCTCCCGGCGGCCTGGTGGGCAGGGCGCACAGGCTCTCGACCGGCACGGCCTTCACCTGGCGCAGGCGGGCGCGGTCGGCGGCGACGAGCGGCTCGCGGCCGAGCGACTTGCGCAGCAGGGCCAGCACGGCCCGGGCGTAGGGATTGTCCGCCTCCTCGGCGAGGGCGCAGTGGATCCAGCGGCCGTCCCGCCGGTGGCTCACCAGCCCGGCCGCCCGCAGCAGGGTCAGGTGCTTCGAGACCGTCGAGGGGGCCAGGCCCAGCACGGCCTGCACCTGGCAGACGCACAGCGGGCCGCCCTCGAGCAGCTTGAGGATGCGGGTCCGCGTCGGGTCGCCCGCCGCCTTCAGCGCCGCCTCGAATTCACGAAGCATGGACATCCCTCCATTCCACTATGTGGCGAAACGTAGTAACATCTGTCGCGGTCGTCCGACGCGCCGACGCGAACCGCGAGACCACCAGTCTGCCTGCAACCCGACGTCGAGTTCAAGGAGGGTCCCCGTGAGCGGTCGTACCGGACGCATCGCGCTGCTGCTGGTCGGCCTGGCGTTCCTCGCGGCGGCGCCGGCCACCGCCCGCAAGGCCCCGAAGCCCGCCCCGCCCGCCGCGCTCCCGCGCCTGGTGGACCTGGGCGCGCACAAGTGCATCCCGTGCAAGCGCATGGCCCCCATCCTCGACGAGCTGCGCAAGGACTACGCGGGAGCGGTGGACGTGCAGTTCATCGACGTCTGGCAGAACCCGAAGGCCGGCAAGCCCTACGGCATCCGCCTGATCCCGACGCAGGTCTTCTTCGACGCGAAGGGCCGGGAGCGCTTCCGGCACGAGGGCTTCTTCGGCCGCGAGGACATCGAACGGATCTTCAAGGACAGCCTCGGCGTGGCGCTGCGCCCCGCGGCAAAGAAGTAGCGGGACCGGGCGCGTGGACTTCCTGGAGAGCCTCAGCGAGCAGCTTGCGGCGGTCATCACCAGCAGCCCCGCGCTGGCGCCGCTGGCCGCGTTCCTGGGCGGCGCGCTCACCGCGCTCAACCCGTGCGTGCTGGCCATGGTCCCCCTGCTGGTCGGCTTCTCGGCCGGCCTGGTGGGGAAGGGCACGAGCGAGCGTCCGTGGCGGCGCACCCTCGGCTTCTCCCTGCTCTTCGTCATCGGCTTCGCGATCGAGCTGGCGCTGCTCTTCACCGTCTTCTCGGGGGCGACGGCGGTCCTGAGCGGTCCCTGGTGGCGCTACGTGCTGCTGGCCGTGTGCGTCGCCGTCGCGCTGCACCTGCTCGGCTGGCTGCGCTTCCCCTCGATCCCCATGCCGCCGGCCGCCGCGCGCGCCGCCGGCGCGCTGGGCGCGCTGATGCTCGGCTTCGTCTTCGGGGTCGTGTCGCTGCCCTGCACCGGGCCGGTCCTGCTGCTGCTGCTGGGGCTGGTCCCGCAGATCGGCGCGGCGAAGGCGGGGGCCCTGCTGTTCGCCTACGGGCTCGGGCACTCGCTGCTGCTGCTCGTGGCGGGCACCTCGGTCGGCGCGGCCGCCGCGCTGGCGCGCCCGGGGCGGCTGCAGACCGCGACGCGCTGGCTGCGCGTGGTCGCGGCCGTGCTCATCCTGGCCGGCGGCGCGTGGGTGTTCACGCACTGAGGCCCGGTCGCGGCTAGGGCGCGCGATCCCCGTCCGCGCCGGCCGTGGACGGCGGCCAGTAGAGGAGCGACGCGGGAGCGGCCGCCCCCGGCGTGTCGCCGGGGACCGGGTGCTGCCGCCGGGTCGCGTCCACGGGGACCCCGAGCAGTCGCAGCAGGCCCAC
>CAZSQE010000031.1:0-13517 GCA_964608905.1 uncultured bacterium
GGCAGCTCGCCAGGGGCTGTCTTCGGTTTGACCGCTGCTGGCGTGGCCGCGGTGAGGTAGCGCTCGGCCACGAACTCGCGGTTCGGGACGAGCGACGTGGGCGCCACCGCCGCCAGCCACCACGCTGCCCAGAACGCCACCCACGGCGCGCGGCGCCATGCGCGAACGACGAGCGTCAGCAGCACGAGCAGGACCAGAGCCGCGATCCAGACCTGCGGCTCGGCGAACGAGCGCAGCGGCATGACGCGGTCCACCGTGAGCCCGGCGGGCCAGAGGTGGAGCCGCAGGTACAGGAGCAGCACGAAGGGCTGCGTCGCGTAGAAGCGCGCCGCGTCCACCGCGCCCGCGCCGAAGACGCCGCCGTGCGGGTTCTGCAGCGTGGCGTAGACCAGCGCCAGCGGCAGCAGCGCGAGCCAGAGCGGCAGGTGCAGGCCCGCGAGCCGCGCGCGCAGCGTCGCGCGCTCCCCGCCCGCCACGCCGGAGAGGTCCGCGAGCAGGACGAGCGCCGGAAGGGCGACGGCCGATTCCTTGCTCAGCGCGGCGAGCGCCGTGAGCGCGGCCGCCGCGACGGCGAGCGCCACACGCCGGCCGCGCCGCGCCCAGCCCTGGATGGCGGCGAGCGCCGCCAGCGCCGCCGCGAGCGAGAACCCGGTCGAGAGCAGCCCCGGCCGGCCCTGGATGTACAGCACCGAGCCGCTCTGCACCGGGTGCAGTGCCAGAAGCGCGGCCGCGACCGCGGCGACGAGCGTGGCGTCGCGTGCTCCCGGGGTAGGCGCGGCGTGATCGGCCGGGTTCCCCGCCTCCCCCGACGCCGCCCGCAGCATGCGGCGCGCCAGCAGGAACAACAGCAGCACGCTCAGGAGATGCAGGCCGAGGTTCGTTACGTGGTGCCCCCGCGGCCCCGGCCCGAACGCCGCGATGTCGAGCGCGAAGCTCAGGTTGGCGACCGGGCGCGTCTCCTGGGTGCCGGCGTGGATCCAGCCCGGCGGCCACACCTGTCGCAGCGCGGGGTTGTCCCGGACGTAGCGCTCGTCGTCGAACACGTAGGGCGAGTCGAGCCCCGGCGCGTAGACAAACGCCGCGGCGAGGAGCGCGAGGACGAGCAGGGAGACGGCGGCCCGGTCCCGCGCGCCGGACGGCGGCGCCCCCGCCGCGGCCCGAGCCGCGCGGCCGGCCATCACGCCCCGACGGGGGCCGGTCCGCCCTCGAGGAACTCGAAGCGGCGCTGCCCGCAGCAGGGACACCGCGGGTCGCGCGCCGGCAGCTCGATGCGCTGCGGCCGCAGCTCCCACGCGTCCACGCTCAGCATCACCGGCGGCCGCGGCGCCTCGCGGGTGACGAGCCAGCGCAGCGCCTGCGCCGCCTCGAGCGAGGCGATGAGGTGCGCCGCGGGCCCGAGCACGCCGGCGGTCACGCAGGTCGGGGCGTCCTCGGGCGCGGGCAGCTCGGGCTGCAGGCAGCGCAGGCAGGGTGTGACGCCCGGCACGATGGTCGTGCTCACGCCGTAGGCGCCGAGCACGGCGCCGTGCACCCACGGCAGCCCCGCGCGCACGCAGGCGTCGTTGAGGGCGTAGCGGGCCGGGAAGTTGTCGAGGCCGTCCACCACCAGGTCCATGCCGTGGATCGCCGTGGCGACGCTGGCGGGCCCGATCGTCCCCACGAACGGCTCCACCAGCACCCGGGGATCGATCGCGGCGAGATGCCGCGCGGCGGCGTCGGCCTTGGGGCGCCCCTCACGCGCGTCCGTCTCGTCGTAGAGCGCGGTGCGGTGCAGGTTGGTCCACTCCACCACGTCGCGGTCCACGAGCCGCAGGAGCCCGACCCCGGCGCGGGCCAGCAGCTCCGCCGCCGCCGCGCCCAGCCCGCCGCAGCCGGCGACCAGCACGCGCGCGGCCCGCAGCCGCTCCTGCCCCGCGGCCCCGACGGGCGGGAAGGTCATCTGTCGTGCGTGGCGGTCCTCGGCCATGTCGCGCCTCGCTGCCTAGCCCCCGCCGATCAGGTGGATGACCTGCACCACGTCCCCGTCGTGCAGCACCGTGGTCGGCACCTGCTCGCGCTTCACCACCTGCTGGTTCACGAGGATCACGCGCAGCGGGAACGAGTAGGACTTCTCCCGCAGCAGCCCCTCGACCGTCAGCCCCTCCCCGCACTCGTGCGGGTCGCCGTTCACCGTGAGCTTCATGCTCACTCGGTCACGCCGTGGGCCGCCAGCAGCTCGACCACCCCGGGCACCTCGGCGATGCCGAGCGCGCGCGCCTTGGCCAGCGTGGGGATGCCGTCGCTCGTCCAGCCGCGCCGCTTGTACACGGCGTCCAGCAGCTTCTCGTAGCGGTCCTCGCGCCAGCGCCGCAGCGCGGCGCGCTTCTCGTCCAGCGTCATGGCGGCCGGGTCCACGCCGACTTCTTCCGCGAGTTGCTTGTCGTAGCGCTCCTGGCGCGAGACGTACTCGGCCTCGGTCACCGGGCCCATCGCCCGGTAGGGGATGGCGTCGTGCGCGCGGCGGCCGAAGCCCATCTTGAGGTTGAAGAGGCGCTGGAAGTTGTAGACCCGCTCGCTCTGCAGGATGAGGTCCTCGGGCTTCACCTCCCGCCCGGTCATGCCGGCCACGAACTCGCAGTAGCCGCGCACGTGCGCCGGCACCTTGGCCGGAGCGCCGGAGGTGGCGTTGTCCTCGGGCTCGACGTCGTTCCAGAGCAGCTTGCACAGCCCGTTCAGCCCGAACCACGTGCGCCACATCGGGAAGTAGTGCAGCGCCTCGGCCTTGTCCTCGAACGTCGGGATCTGCTTGTTCACCATGTCCATGAAGATGAGCCAGGCCTCGTCGTGCTGCGGGCCCTTCAGGGCGATGCCGTAGCCGCCCTGTTGCGCCAGCGACTCCTTGCAGATGTAGCCGGAGTACTCGAGTCCCTTGGCCTCCATGCCGATGTCCTGCAGGTAGGCGGGGTCGGCGCCGAAGCGCTCGGCGAAGATCTTCTTCATGCGCCGCACGCCCTGGCCGGCGATCAGGCCGAAACCCTCGCCGCGCGCCATCTGGTGCAACAGCTCGAGCGTGCCGTCGATGCTGCCCGGCGACAGGTCCAGCCCGCCGGTGCGCTCGCGGTCCAGCACGCCCGCCTCCCAGCACTCCATGACGAAGGCCACGATGGTGCCGAAGGAGATGGTGTCGAGGCCGTAGTGGTCGCAGTAGTAGTTGATCTCGACGATGGCCCACGGCTCGAAGATGCCGAGGTTGCTGCCGGCGCAGGAGACGGTCTCGTACTCGGGCCCGTCCACCAGCACGGCCTTGCCCCGGTCCGGGCCGGTGCGCAGGACGTGGCCGTCCACCGCCTTGGCGCAGGCCATGTCGCAGCCGAGCGCGCAGCCGTCGGCCACGCCCTGGGTGAACACGGCCTTGAACTTGTCGGAGGCGATCTTCTCCACCTGCGGGTCGGCGCCGTAGCGGTAGTTGTAGCAGGGCAGGAGATCGTAGTCGCTCATGATCTCCGTCAGGTGCGCCGTGCCCACCTCTCGCATGTGGCACTGGTGCTTGTCGAGCACCACGACCTCGCGCGTGAGCTCGAAGCCGGCGCGGCGGACGCGGTCGGCGTCGGCCGGGTGGTTGGGGTCCTCGGTCGCGCGGATGGCCCCGGTCGGGCAGATGCTGGCGCAGGCCATGCAGCCCACGCAGGTGCCGGGCTGCTGGCCGTAGGGCATGGTGACGCGGCGCGACTCGCCGCGGCCCTCGAAGTTCAGCACGTGGTGCCAGACGCCCTCGTGGCACAGCCGCACGCACAGCCCGCACAGGATGCAGGCGTGCGGGTCCTCGTTGCGCTTCGGGTGCGCGAAGCGCGGCGCGTCCAGGCCGGCCTCGAGCGCCAGGTCCCGCACCACCTTCACGTTCGGCCAGCGCGCCAGCATCATCTCGAGCACCAGCCGGCGGGCGCGCAGCGTGCGCTCGCTGCGGGTGAAGACCTCGCAGGCGCGCTTGAGCGGGTAGTTGCAGGCGGTGACGACGCGACGCCGCTTGCCCTCGGCGATCTCGACGCTGCAGACGCGGCAGACGCCGTAGGGCTCGACCAGCGGGCTGTGGCACAGCGCCGGGATCTCGATGCCGGCCTGCTTCGCCGCGGCGAGGATGGTGGTGCCCGGCGCCACCTCGAGGGTGCGCCCGTCGATCGTGACCTGGATCATGTCGCTTCCCTTGGCGGCGCTCATCGGACCGCCACCGCGTCGTCCTTGCAGACGTCCATGCAGGTGCCGCACTGGATGCACTTGTCCTGCTCGATGACGTGCAGCTTGCGCCGCTCGCCGGTGATGGCGTCGGTCGGGCAGACCCTGGCGCAGGAGGTGCAGCCCGTGCAGTTCTCCGTGATGTCGTAGCGGATGAGGGCCTTGCACACCCCGGCCGGGCAGCGCCGGTCGCGGATGTGGGCCTCGTACTCGTCGCGGAAGTAGCGCAGGGTCGAGAGCACCGGGTTGGCGGCGGTCTGGCCCAGCCCGCACAGCGAGCCGTCGGCCAGCACGGCGCCCAGGTCCTCGAGCAGCTCGAGGTCGCCGGCGCGCCCCTCCCCCGCGGTGATGCGCGTCAGCACCCCGCGCAGGTTCACCAGGCCCTCGCGGCAGGGCGTGCACTTGCCGCACGACTCGTCGCAGAGGAAGTCCACGAAGTAGCGGGCGACGTCCACCATGCAGGTGTGGTCGTCCATGACGATCATGCCGCCCGAGCCCATCATCGAGCCCTTCTCGACCAGGGTGTCGAAGTCCACCGGCAGGTCGAGCTCGGACTCGGGCAGGCAGCCGCCCGACGGCCCGCCGGTCTGCACCGCCTTGAACTTCCGGCCGTTGGGGATGCCGCCGCCGATATCGAAGACGATCTCGCGCAGCGTGATGCCCATCGGCACCTCGACCAGGCCGGAGTTGCGCACGTTGCCGACCAGCGAGAACACCTTGGTGCCGCTGCTGCCGCCCCAGGGCGACTGCGACACGTCGCCGGTGCCGATGCCGGCGAACCACTCGGCGCCGTTCCGCACGATCTGCGGCACGTTGGCCCAGGTCTCGACGTTGTTGAGCACCGTCGGGCGGTCGCGGAAGCCGTGCTCGACGGTGTGCACGTACTTGGCGCGCGGCTCGCCGGCCCGGCCCTCCATCGAGGCCATGAGCGCGGTGGACTCGCCGCACACGAAGGCGCCGGCGCCGCGGTGGACGACGATGTCGAACCTCATGCCGGTCCCGAGGATGTCCTCGCCCAGCACGCCCCAGGCCCGCGCCTGCTCGATCGCCAGCAGGAGACGCGTCATCGCCAGCGGGTACTCGTGGCGGATGTAGACGAAGCCCTCGGTCGCCCCCAGCGCCCGCGCGCCGATGAGCATGCCCTCGATGACGGCGTGCGGGTCGGCCTCGACGATGCTGCGGTCCATGAACGCGCCGGGGTCGCCCTCGTCGCCGTTGCAGACCACCACCGGCTCCAGCTTGCGCTCGCGCGAGGCCCTGAGACAGCTCTCCCACTTGACCCCGGTGGGGAAGCCGCCGCCGCCGCGGCCACGCAGCCCGGAGCGGACCAGCAGCTGCACCAGGTCGTCGCCGCTCGTGCCGTTCCGCAGCACGTCGCGCAGCGCCCGGTAGGCGCCGGCGCGGACGGCGTCCTCGATGTCCTCGGGGTCGATCTTGCCGCGGTTCCGCAGCGCGATGCACTGCTGCTTGGCGAAGAACTCGATGTCCTTCTCCAACGGCACGGTCTTCTCGTCGGCGCCGTGGAACAGGTACTCCTCGAGCGGCTGCTTCTTCACGAAGTGCGATTCCAGCAGCTCGGGCACGGCCTCGGGCTTGAGCCGCTCGTAGAACACGCCGTCGGGCTGCACCACGCAGATGGGCCCGTGGGCGCAGAAGCCGTTGCAGCCGGTGGCCACGACCTGGATCTCGTCCTGCAGGCCGCGGCGCTCCAGCTCCCGGCGGAACGCGTCGCGCAGCGGCAGCGACTTGGCCGACACGCAGCCGGTGCCGGCGCACACCATGAGCATGGACTTCCAGCGGGCGTGCTTCGCGGCGGCCTGCCCGGCGACCGCGTCGAGGTTGGCGAGCGTGAGCCGGGTCATTCGTCGGCCTCCGTCTTCGCGCCGGGCTGGGCGGCGAGGGCCGAGCCGGTGGCCCGGTGGCGCCGCATCAGCTTGCCGACCTTGGAGGAGTCCACGCCGCCCAGCAGCTCGGCGCCGAAGGTGACCACCGGCGCGAGGCCGCAGCAGCCGAGGCAGCGCACGCCCTCGAGGCTGTACTTGAGGTCGGGGGTGGTCCCGCCCGGCTTCACCCCCAGCTCGCGGCCGAAGGCGTCGAGCACGCGGGCCGCGCCCTGCACGTGGCAGGCGGTGCCGGTGCAGACCTGGATGGTGGTCTCGCCGCGCGGCTCGAGCGAGAAGGCCTTGAAGAAGGTGGCGATGTGGTAGAGCCGCCCCAGGTCGGCCCCGGTGCGCTCGCCGATGCGCTCGAGCGCCGCCTGGGGCAGGTGGCGGTAGTGCTTCTGCACGTCCTGCAGCATCTCGACGGCGAACTCGGGGTCGGCCTGCCAGCGGTCCACGATGGCGTCCACCTCGAGCACGTCCGGAACGATCACCGACGGCATGGCGCCACCTCCCCTCACGGTTCCCGGACCGTCATGGTCCAGCGCGGGCGGTTCTTCTCGCACCGCGCGACGATCGCCTTGAGCCGCTTGTCCATCATCACGCTTCCGAGCCCGCCGCGGCCGGCCTGCTTGAGGCGCGGCTCGCGCCGCTTCCAGTCGTAGAACGAGACGTTGATGCAGCCGATGAGCGTGTGCAGCGCGCCGCGGCCGGCCGAGACCACCGAGAGGTTCTGCAGGTCGCCGGTGTCGCGCGCGTACATCTGGTGGAACTGGCTGGCCGCGTCGTAGGAGTCGAGCGCCTCGTGCGGCGCGGTCTCGAGGCGCACCTGGTGCGCGTCGCCGTCGATGACGAGCAGCGTCCACTCCGGCGCCTTGCCGCGCACCTCGAGGGCGTCGAAGCCGGCGAACTTGAGCAGCGGCCCGAAGTGCCCGCCGACGTTGCAGTCCATCACCGAGCCGGTCACGGGCGAGATGCCGGTGACCAGGCACTTGCCCGAGCCCGAGAAGTAGGGCGTGCCGGCGAGCGGGCCGGCCGAGAAGTAGATGCCGTTGCGCGGGTCGTCCCAGGGGATCGGCCCGGGCACCGACTGCCACATCAGGTAGAGGTCGAAGCCCTTGCCGCCGGTGAAGATGTCCTTCATGTACTGCGTCACCGGGCGGATCTCGATGGTGTTCGCGCTCAGGTCCACGTGGAGCGTGCGACCGGCGTAGCCGCGCTCCACCTCGACGGGCGGATAGTCAAGCGTGGCGAGGACGCGGTGCGCGGCCCGCATCTGCTCGAGTGTGGTGGTGGCCATGGTCTCTCCCCTGCGTCCGCGACGGTTCGGGCAACAGCGTCGAGCAGTATCGCACATCGGGCGGGCCATTTCAGCGGGCGGATGCCCGTTCGCCGGGGCTGGGCTAGAATGCGCGCTCCACCCGGAGGAAGGCCGATGGCAGCGATCCGATCCGAGAGTCCCGGCGGGCGGCGCGAGGTCGTCACGCGCACGTTCCGCGGAGAGCGCGCCGTGACGGTAACGATGCGCACCGTGCACATCGTGGCCATGGGCCTGGTGCTGGGCGGGGTCGCCTACGCGGTGCCGCAGGACCGGCTGGGCCTGCCCGTCGCCCTCACCATCGTCAGCGGGCTCGTCCTGTTCACGGTGGACCTGTGGAAGGGCGGCGCCTACCTGGTGCAGGGCAACGGCGTGGCCGTGATCGTCAAGCTCGCGCTGCTGGGCGTGGGGCAGTTCGCGCCCGGGCAGCGGCTGGCGTGGTACCTCGCCGCCACCGTGGTGGCCTCGATCGGTTCGCACATGCCGGGCGCGTGGCGCCACTGGTCGTTCGCACACGGCCGCGTGCTGGAGGGACACAAGTGATCGTCGTCACCGGGGCCGCGGGATTCATCGGCAGCGCGCTGGTGTGGCGCCTGAACCAGCGCGGCGAGCGCGAGATCCTGTGCGTGGACACGCACGAGAGCGACGCCGGGAACGCCAACCTCGCCCCGCTGCGCTACGCCGAGTACCTGCGGCACGACGCGTTCCTGGCCGGCATGCGCGAGGGGCGCTGGCGGGGCGCGCTGAGCGGCATCCTGCACATGGGCGCGTGCAGCAGCACGACCGAGACCGACTGGGAGTACCTGAAGGCCAACAACCTCGAGTACTCGCGCGACCTGTGCGCCGCGGCGCTCGAGCAGGGCGTGCGCTTCGTCCACGCCAGCAGCGCCGCCACCTACGGCGACGGCTCGCGCGGCTACTCGGACGACCACGCCGCTCTCGCGACGCTCGAGCCGCTCAACCTCTACGGCCGCTCGAAGCAGGAGTTCGACCTGTGGGCGCTGGCGAGCGGCGCGCTCGGGCGCATCGCGGCGCTCAAGTACTTCAACGTGTACGGGCCGAACGAGTGGCACAAGGGCGGCATGCGCTCGATGGTCTGCAAGGGCTACGAGCAGGTCCGCGACACCGGCCGCGTGCGCCTGTTCAAGAGCGACCGGCCCGAGTACGCCGACGGCGGCCAGCAGCGCGACTTCGTCTACGTGAAGGACGCGATCGAGATGACGCTTTGGTTCCTCGACCACCCCGAGCACAACGGCGTCTTCAACGTCGGCACGGGCGAGGCCAACGACTGGAACCGGCTGCTCGGCGCGGTCTTCGCCGCGCTGGGGCGCGAGCCGGCGATCGAGTACGTCCCCATGCCGGACGAGCTGAAGGGGCGCTACCAGTACTTCACGCGCGCCGAGATGGGGAAGCTCCGCGCCACCGGCTACGCGCGGCCGGACACGCGGCTCGAGGACGCGGTCGCCGACTACGTGCGCAACCACCTGGTGACGGGGAAGCACCTGGGCGCGTAGCCGTCGCCCGCGGCGCCGGCCCGGTCACCTCAGGAACGGCACGCGCCGCTCGAACGCCCTGTCCCCCACCTGCAGGCGGGCGATGTAGAGGCCCGGACGCACCGGGCGGCCGTCGTCGTCGCGCCCGTCCCAGGAGACCGCGTAGCGGTCGGCCGTCTTCGACCGCGACGGCTCCAGCAGCCTCGTGCGGCGGCCCGCGGCGTCGTAGACCGCGAGGCTCACCCGCGCCGTCGCGCCCAGCGCGTAGCGCAGCGTGACGCTGCCGACCGCGGGCGTGGGCCGGGGCAGGGCGAACTCGACGTCCGGCAGCGCGGCCGGCGGCACCGACGTGTTCCCGGTCGCCACGATGCGGCGGATCTCCCCGGTGTTCGCGGCGTAGCCCGTGCTCTGGCGGCAGTACCACAGCCCGCCGTCGGGCCCGACCGCCCAGTCGCTCACCTGCTCGAAGCCCTGCCCCCAGTCCGTGGACGAGGGCTGGCCCGCGACCGGGCTCGCGAGCGACCACGTGTCGCCACTGCCCGTGAGCCGGCGCAGGAAGCCGGTGTAGTACTCGCTGAAGAAGTAGTCGCCCTCGTAGCTCGCCGGCAGGCCGCTGTCCGCGGCCGCGGGGCGGTGGAAGACGCAGCCGCCGATGACCGACGCGGTCGAGCCCGTGCGATCGTAGGCGTAGACGGGCGCCAGCCCCGTGACCAGGGGGTTCGGACAGTTGGGGTTCAGCGTGAGCGGGCCCTCGCGCAGGGGCCAGCCGTAGTTGCCGCCACCGGCCGCGATGCGGTCGATCTCCTCCCAGGTCCCCTCGCCCACGTCGCCGACGAAGAGCGCGCCGTTCGCGGGGTCGATGCCGAAGCGGAACGGGTTGCGCAGGCCCTGTGCCCAGACCAGGCGCGCACCGGAATCCGGGGCCGCGCCCCAGGGATTGCCGGGCGGGACGAGGATGGCGAAGGGCGCCGGGCCGCCGGGGCCGGCGGGCAGGCGGCCGACGTCGAGGCGCAGGATCTTGCCGCCCAGGAACGAGGAGTCCTGCGCTGCGCAGCGGTTCGCGTCCTCGCCCAGGCTCACGTAGAGCCGCCCGTCCGGGCCGAAGCGCACCGTGCCGCCGTTGTGGTTCGAGGCGTTGTCCGGGAGCCGGTTCAGCAGGTCGTAGCGCGTGGCGGGATCCACGGTGAGCGATCCGTCCGCGGTGAATGCCAGGTCGCCGGCCGCGGTGTAGCGGGAGATCCGAATCCACGGGCCCGAGGCGTCGTCGCAGTGGACATACAGGTATGGCCGTCCAGGCCAGCCCGGGTCCACGGCGATGCCGAGCAACCCCTGCTCGCCGCCCGCGGTCCGGACGGAGGGCAGCGTCACCACCGGATCGGTGGCCGCGAGCGTGCCGTTCACGAAGAGCCGGATCTTCGCGCTCTTCTGTTCCACCACGAGGAGGCGTCCGTCGGGCAGGAAGGCCATGCTCGCCGGCCGGTCCAGCGCGGCGCCCGCGCCGACCGTGACGGCCGGCTGGTCCGCGAAGCCGGTGGGGACCGTCGCCGCCAAGGCGCGCGGGCGATCCGCGACGGCCAGGAACAGGACGAGCGAGAGGAGCAGGACGACGGGTCGGGGACGGGACATGGCGGAATCTCCTGGAGGCGTTCGGTGGGCGGCCCCGACAGGCCCGATTGGATGCCCCGAGACCCCGTGGCGGTTCGCCCGGGCCGGTACACGGCCAGAACCGTGCGACGCGGGGGGCGCGGACCTGCCCCGGCGGGGCGCGGGCGGGCGCGCTTCGCGGTGCCGGCAATCTCCGGGGGCGCAACGGGCGACTGGATGGGCGACTGCAAGAATATTGGCTATTGACAGGTTCTCGGGCTCGAGCGCCGTTTCGACCGTCGCTCCGTTCTGGCGGTTCGCCAGGATGCGTGCGCCGCGCGTGGGCGCGATTTCGGGCCTGTCTTTGAAATCGCGCTCGGACTGCGTCGAGTTGTGCGGCGCACGAGCGTCTGAGAGAGCCGAAAACGGGTGTGCTATGAATACGCGTGTTCGGCCCCCGTGACCCGCACGATCCGCCCCCGCGGAGTCACGTTCATGAGCCGCTACTCGCTCAGGCACCTGTCCGACCCGGCCCTCCTGCACGAACTCAAGACGCTCGTCGCCCAGGACCGCGCGACTACGGCGCTCCTGATTGCCCACCTGGGGGAAACCGATGCCCGGCGGCTCTATGCCCCGCAGGGCTACCCGTCCATGTACGAGTACTGCCTGCGGGAGCTGCGCTTCTCCGAGGACGTCGCCTACAAGCGCATCCAGGTGGCCCGCCTCGCCCGGCAGTTCCCCGCCATCCACGGCATGCTCGCCGACGGTCGCCTGCACGTGAGCGCCGTCCTCACCTTGTCGGCCTACCTCACGCCCGAGAACGCCGACGACTTGCTGTCCGCCGCGGCGAACCAGACCCGTGCGGGCATCGAGCGACTGCTGGCGGAGCGTTTCCCGCAGCCCGACCTGCCGACGCTGATTGCCCCGCTGGCGCCAACGACTTACGCGTGCCAACTCGCCCCGGGGCGAGTAAACTTTAGTCCTACTGAACACGCCGGCCCGCCTCCGGCACCCCAGAAGGTCACGCCCCTCGCCCCGCAGCGTTTCGGCGTCCAGTTCACCGTGGACCAGGAGACGCACGACGACCTGCTCTACGCACAGGCCCTGCTCGGGCACGCCGTGCCCAACGGCGACGTGGCCCAGGTCTTCGCCCGGGCGCTCAAGGCGCTCATCGCCAAGCTCGAGCAGCAGAAGTTCGCGAAGACCGACCGGCCGCGCCCGTGCCGTCCGAGCGAGCACGCCCGGCACATCCCGGCGAGCGTGAAGCGGACCGTGTGGGAGCGCGACGGGGGCCGCTGCACGTTCGTGAGCGAGGGCGGGCACCGGTGCGAGTGCCGCACCCGGCTCGAATGGGACCACGCTGAGCCGGTCGCGCAGGGTGGTCAGGCCACGGCGCAGGGCCTAAGGCTTCGCTGCCGGGCGCACAACCAACTCGAGGCCGAGCAGGCATTCGGGCGCGACTTCATGAACACGAAGCGGGAGACGGGTGGGAAGCAGCCGCTGCCCGAGCACGTGGCCGAGGTCGTCCCGTGGCTGCGGACGCTGGGGTTCAAGGCGGAGCAGGCTCGCGCACTGGCCGCGTGCTGCGCGGACATGCCGGACGCACCGCTCGAGCAGCGCGTGCGGCACGCCCTGAAGTGCTCGGCGCGGTCCTCGCCCAAGCGCGTGGCGTAGGAGACGACCGCAGCCCCCGCGCGCCCACCCAGCCGCGCGGCATAGCCTGCGGCCGGGTAGCCGGGGCGG
Source organism: uncultured bacterium (assembly GCA_964608905.1). Taxonomy (GTDB): domain Bacteria; phylum Eisenbacteria; class RBG-16-71-46; order RBG-16-71-46; family RBG-16-71-46; genus JANXPZ01. The sequence continues at coordinate 12,228 of CAZSQE010000031.1, forward strand.
GACACGACGCAGCCGGGGCGCGTGACCGTGTTTGCCTCTCCCCGGCCCCGCGCCCATACTGCCCCGTCATGCGCCGCGGCCTACCGGTCCGCATGCTCGCGGGCCTCCTCACCGGCATCGTCCTGGGCGTCGCCGCCAACCTGCTCGCCGGCGACTCGCCGCGGCTCGCGGGCTTCATCCAGTACGTGACCGAGCCCATCGGGCGCATCTTCCTGCGCCTGCTGTTCATGCTCGTCATCCCGCTCATCGTCTCGGCGCTGGCGCTGGGCGTGGCCGGCCTCAGCGACCTGCGCGCGCTCGGGCGCATCGGCCTCAAGACCCTCGTCTACACCGTCAGCGTGTCGGCCATCGCCGTGCTCATCGGGGTCGCGCTGGTCAACACCCTGCGCCCCGGCGAGGGCCTCTCGCCCGAACTCAAGGCCCGGCTGGCCACGCAGGCCGCGACCGTGCCGGCCGCCGCGAACTCCTCCGCCGGCCTCGGCGGCATGGACTTCTTCGTCGGCCTCGTGCCCGCCAACGTCGTCAAGGCCATGGCCGACGGCGACATGCTGGCGGTCATGGTCTTCGCGCTGTTTCTCGGCATCGGCCTGGCGGTGACGCGCACCGACGCGGCGCGCGCGTTCGAGCGCGCGCTCGAGGGGCTCTACGACGTCACCATGCGGCTGCTCGGCATCGTCATCCAGGCCGCGCCCGTGGGCGTGGCGTGCCTGCTCTTCACCCTGACGGCGCGGCTCGGCCTCGACGTGCTGCGCCAGCTCGGCGCCTACGTGCTGGTCGTGCTGCTCGGGCTGGCCATCCACCAGTTCGGCGTCTACTCGCTCACGGTGGCGTGGCTCGGGCGAATGAGCCCGTGGCGCTTCTTCCGCGGCGTGCGCGCGCCGATGCTGACCGCGTTCTCGACCGCCTCCAGCAACGCCACGCTGCCCACCTCGCTGCTCGCCGCCGAGGAGGAGCTGCACCTGCCGCCGCAGGTGAGCCGCTTCGTGCTCACCATCGGCTCGACCGCCAACCAGAACGGCACCGCCCTGTTCGAGGGCGTGACCGTGCTCTTCCTGGCGCAGTTCTACGACGTGCCGCTCTCGCTCGCCCAGCAGGTCACCGTGGTGCTGGTCTGCATCCTCGGCGGCATCGGCACCGCCGGCGTGCCCGCCGGCTCGATCCCCGTGGTGGTCATGATCCTCGGCCTCGTCGGCATCCCCGCCGAGGGCATCGGCATGATCATCGGCGTGGACCGCTTCCTCGACATGTGCCGCACCACGCTCAACGTGACCGGCGACCTCGCCGCCGCGG
>CAZSQE010000032.1:0-13366 GCA_964608905.1 uncultured bacterium
CCTATCACTGGGGCGGGCGCACGCCGGCGGGCTTCGACTGCTCCGGTTTCGCCCAGCAGGTGCTGGCCGAGCAGGGCGTGCGACTGCCTCGCGACGCGGCGCACCAGATGCGGGCTTGCCGGCGCCTGCGGATGGGCGAGGAACCGCGCCTCGGGGACCTGGTCTTCTTCGGGCCCGCGGGCCGGCCCGTAGGCCACGTGGGGATCGGGCTGGGGGGAGGCTACTTCGCCCATTGCCGCGGGGTGGTGAGAATCGCCTCGTTGGATAGCCATAATGCATTGTGGGACAATGGTTTGAGCCAAATGTTTAGGGGTTGGAGGCGCCCCCGGGCCCCGGTCCGGCGCACGCTCCCGCCGGGTGGGGGCCGGGCAGAATCGGCTTGACAGCGTTTTGGGGATTTACCTACCTTCCCTGCGGGCGTGTGCCAGGGACTTGAGGTGCGAACCCGAGGTCCTGTGGCTACTTCTTCGTGAGCTCCATCCGCACGGAGGCGGTGGAGCCATTGCCTTGTGAGCGTAATCCAAGACGATCTGCGAAAGGAGGTGGGGCTTCGAACTAACCGCGTGGCACTGCCCCGGCCATCCCGGCCGGCGGCACGTCAGTTCCGTTGGTTTCGTGGCTCTCTCGAAGCAAGGAGGCTGATCCGATGAGTTCCCGCACCGTGAAGTGGTTGCTCGTGGCGTCCATCCTGCTCCTGGCGTTCCCGGTCGCCGCTGGCGCGTCGACCTCGCGCCTGGCGGGCATGGGTGTCCAGGGCGACTACGTCAAGGACTACACGAACGTCTTCACCTACGTCTCGAGCATGTGCTGCGTCGGCAACGTCGTCTACGGCGAGCTGGGCGTCGTCACCGACTACGACGACAACTACAGCGAGTACTTCAACACCGAGGACCGCGCCGTGGGCGCCATCCTCGGGAACCTGTGGGACGGCCGCTTCGGCGTGATCGGCTTCCACATGCGCGAGTACTCCCCGGCCCTCGGCACCAACAGCCAGCCGTACGTCCCGTACGCTGGCTACCTGGACGAGTTCATCCTCGGCACGGGCTTCGAGACGTTCATGCCCTACCTCGATCCCAACGTCCCGTACTACACGGGCTACACGCCCTACTGGATGGGATACGGGGTCGAGCAGTTCGACCTGATGTGGGCCAAGAAGTTCGGCTCCATGTCGCTCGGTCTGCGCTTCAACCGCTCGAACTACAAGTGGGAAGACGACGACGAGGTCTACGAGGGCTTCGACGAGACCGACCGCAACGTCATGGGCTTCGGCGGCGGCTTCGGCTTCGAGATGTCCCCGACGGCGGTGGCCGAGTTCGGTCTCCTGTACCAGAGCCGCACGTTCAACTACGAGTACAGCGGTGGCGACGTGTACGAGAGCGACGGCGGCGGCTCCTACCTGGCGTCGGGCCGCCTGATGTGGCAGTGGCAGCCGGACGTGATGGTCGTCCCGGTGCTGCGCTACTACTCCTTCGACCCGTCCGAGAAGTACACGCCGGAAGGCGGCGAGGCCGAGGAGTACGAGCACTCGCTCAAGGGCTGGCAGGTGGGCGTGGCCGGCAACTGGGCGCTCAACCAGAACGACCTGTTCGTGGCGGGCGTGACGTTCGCCCAGAACAAGTACACGGACGACTACAACGAGTACGAGTACACCGAGAGCCTCATGCCCACGATGTTCGCCTCGCTCGAGACCCGCGTGAAGCCCTGGCTCACGCTGCGCTTCGGCGGCCGCAAGGGCGTGTTCTACTCGACCAAGTACGAGCAGACGGATCCGGAGCTGGAGGAGCCCTACGAGCAGACGCAGAACTGGTCGCCGTTCCAGTTCTTCATGGGCGCCGGCGTGAAGCTCGGCACGCTGCAGCTCGACGGCGTGCTGGCGCAGGACTTCTTCCACAACCCGGCCACCTACCTGACGCAGCACGACGACAGCTACACGCCGCTGTTCCCGAAGGTCACGGCGACGTACACCTTCTGATCGCTCCGCGATCGAAGACCCCGGGGGGGCGCCATCCGGCGCCCCCCTTCGTTTGCCCGGCCCCCCTGCGCGCCACGCCACTCCTCCGCGCGCCACGCCATTCCCTGCCCATCGGCAGAGTTCGGTTTTGAGCCGGGCAGCGCGCCCATTGGCCGCGCGCCGGGCGGCCGCGCTTAAGTCGTTGCCCCGCAGTGGCATGGAGCCAAGCGAGTAGCTTTTCCTGTTGACAAGGTCCTGACGGCTGCCTAGCTTCGGGGCAGGTCTCTCCCTGAATCGGTTCGCGCCAACCGGATGGCGCGGTGCATGGACCCCCACGACGGGCGACGGGAGAACGTGTGGCTTGAGCAGTCCCACCTCTGGCAGTTCTCACCCCCCATCACAGTCTGGATGCGAGCGCGTCCCGGGTCGGGCCGGGGCGCGGGTGTTCGTCTGCTTATGAAAGGAGACGCAGCTATGTCCCGCAATGCCTTCCGAGCGGTCTGTCTCGCAGCATTGGCTGTGGCCATGGTCCTGTTGGCTCCACCGGCACGGGCCGGGACGACAGGCAAGCTGGCCGGTCGGGTCACGAACGAGAGGAAGGAGCCGCTGGCGGGCGTGAACGTCCGCATCGAGGGGCTCCGTCTCGGAGCGGCCACCGACGAGAACGGCTACTACTTCATCATCGGCGTCCCGGCCGGCACGCACACGGTGCGGGCGAACCTGCTGGGCCAGGCCCCCTTCGTGGCCGACAACGTGCGCGTCCTGCCGGACTACTCCACGGCCCTGGACATCGTCATGCGGACCGAGGCGGTCCAACTGTCCGAGGTCCGGGTGGACGCCGAGCGGCCCCTGCTGCAGAGGGACGCCACCGGCACGACCCGCTTCCTCACCTCCGAGGACATCCAGAAGCTCCCGACCCGCGGCTACCGCGACGCGGCGGCCCAGCAGACGGGCGTGGTGAACTTCCGCCTCAACATCGACAACGAGGCCCAGAACAGCCCGACCCTGATCGTGCGCGGCGGGCGCCCCAACGAGACCGCCTACTACGTGGACGGCTTCTCGCAGCAGGACCCGCTGACGGGCACCTCGAACACCTCCATCAGCAACAACGCCATCGAGGAGGTGGTGGTGCTGACCGGCGGCTTCAACCCCGAGTACGGGCGCGTGATGTCGGGCGCCGTCAACGTCATCACCCGCGAAGGCGCCAGGGAGTACTTCGGCGCCGTCGAGGCCGTCACGGACGTGCTGGGCGGCGACTGGCTGGGCGCGGCGAAGACGGACTACAACGTCTACGACCTGTCGTTCGGCGGCCCGGTGATGCCGGGCAACGAGGACCTGAACTTCTTCGTGTCGGGCGAGCGGCGCTGGCAGGGGGACCGGAACCCGACCTGGCTGCCGCAGGCGTTCCAGAGCGAGTTGTCGGGCCGCGGGCTCAGCGACGAGCGCCTGCCCGCCAACAGCGCCTCCGGCTACACCTTCCAGGGCAAGCTGAACTGGCAGCCCACCGACGCCATCACGATGAAGGCCGGCGGGCTCGGCTCGCAGGAGGACTGGCGGCAGTACCTGGGCTCGTACCTGTTCAACCTCGACCACGCGCCGCGCTACGTGGACCGGAGCCAGTCGTACTTCACCAGCTTCAACCAGGTCCTGAGCCCGCGGACCTTCTTCAACCTGGCGGCGAACTACAACCTGACCCAGCGCAAGCGCGGCGACGGCCTGGCCTTCGACAACCTCGACCCGCGGTACGTAGGGGACGGGAGCCATACGGGCGATGTCGAGGGTGAGATGGTCACGGCGCCGATGATCGTGTCGGAGGAGGGCACGATCATCGCCCCGGGCGGCTACTTCCGCCAGGTGAATCCCCGCTTCGACCTGGCCGTGCCCATGTTCTGGTACGACGGGCACGTGTGGGACGACTACCTGCAGCGCCGCTCGGAGTACCTGGGCGTGCAGGGCGCGGTCACCTCGCAGGTGAACTCCTACCACCAGATCAAGGCCGGCGGCGACTTCCAGTACCACACGCTGCGGCTCTACAACCACTACTTCCCGGTCCAGCTCGGCGGCCGCACGCCGAACCTGGTGGACTACGACGGCTACGGCTACGACCAGGAGGTCACCTACAAGGACGTTTGGGTCCGCGACATCACGGAGGGCGACGCCGGGTCCGACACGACCTACCGGCTCAGCCGGGTCGTGGACCGCGTCTCGCTGACGGAGAGCAACGACGGCCGCGACGGGGCCAAGCACCCCAAGGTCTGGTCGCTGTACGTGCAGGACAAGTTCGAGCGCGAGGGCGTGGTCATCAACGGCGGCCTGCGCTACGACCACCTGAACGTGGACACGCCGGCGCTCAAGAGCGACGCGCGACCGCTGGACCCCGACAACACGGGCAGCTCCTCGCTGGACGCGGGCGACCTGGCCGAGAACAAGACCTACTCGCGGTTCTCGCCGCGGCTGGGCGTGGCCTTCCCGGTCACCCCGGTGACGCTGCTGCGCGTCAACTACGGTCAGTTCTACCAGCAGCCGAACCTGCAGGACCTGTACGTGTCGTACCGGTTCCTCGAGCACAAGGTGCGGACGGGCGGCTACTTCGTCGGGTTCGGCAACCCGAACCTGCGGCCGGAGCGCACCACCGCCTACGAGGTGGGCATCGCGCACCAGATGAGCGACAACGTGCGGCTGGACGTGACCGCCTACTACAAGGACGTGAAGGACCTGGTCGAGATCGCGACCATCCCGTCGTTCCCGAACCAGTTCTCGTCCTACCGCAACCGCGACTTCGCCACCATCAAGGGCGTGGACGTCGGCTTCAAGATGCGGCCGGTCAACCGCATCTCGGCCGACCTGAGCTACTCGCTGTCGTACGCGCAGGGCACCGGGTCGGTCTCGAACACGCAGGGCAACATCGCCTGGACGGCCGCGCAGCCGCCGCGCATGACCGCGCCGCTCGACTTCGACCAGCGGCACAAGCTGGCGCTCAACGTGGACTACCGCCTGGGCCAGGGCGAGGGCCCGGTGTTCGGCGGCTTCCGCCCGCTCGAGAACTTCGGCATCAACGTGCTCTACAACGTGGCCAGCGGCACGCCGTACACGCCGACCAAGGTCTTCAACGAGGTCACGCTGGCGGCGGTGAGCCTGGAGCCGGCGGGCCCCATCAACTCGCGCTACGGGCCGTGGACGAACAGCCTCGATCTCAAGGCCACGCGCGGCTTCTTGGTGGCGGGGCTCCGCTGCGAGGGCTACGTCTGGCTGCTCAACGCCTTCGACGCCCGCAATCCCGTGCAGGTCTACGGCTCGTCGGGCAGCTCGGCGACGACCGGCTGGCTCGACACCGCCGACGGCCAGACCTACCTGGCCTCGGCCGGCGACGCCGGGTACGACGGGCGCTACCTGTACGAGCTGGCGCAGAACAACCCGAACTTCTATTCGAACCCGCGCCTGGTCCGGTTCGGGTTCCGGACCAACTTCTAGCGTGAACCTTCACGAGGACAGGGGGCCAATGATGGACTTCCTTCGGAGATGCCTCACGCTGGTGGTCACGGCGGCCATCGCCCTGGTCATCGGCGCGGTCGCCTCGTGGGCCGGCGCACCGGTCACGAGGGCGGCGCGGCCCGGCGGCTCGTTGGGCACGGCGGGCACCACGGGCGCGGCCCGGGTGCTGTCGCTCGACAACCAGCGCCGCATCGACATCAACAACCTGAACATGTTCGTGAACAACTACGGCGGGTGGGCCTACGACCAGTCCACCGGCAACTCGGGCCTCGTCTACCCGAAGGGGACCAACAAGACGGCGGTCTTCGCCGGCGGGCTGTGGTTCGGCGCCACCGTGGACGGGGAGGTCCGCGCCGAGGTGGGCGAGTACTCGTGGGAGTACACGCCGGGCCTGATCCTGGCCGACGGGGAGTTCACCGACCCGGCCCGGGTCTGGGAGGACAGCGAGGACGGCGCGCTGGTCGTCTACAAGGTCGTGCGCTGGACCGGCAACGCCGAGGACTCGGCGCACGTCGAGCGCAGCGTGGACCCCAACGACGGCACCGCCACCGACGCGATCGTGCACCACTCGTGGAGCGAATACATGGCCGGGGCGGCCCCGCGCGGGGCGCCGTGGAAGACCTACCGGCTGCCCGACCCCGCCAGCCCGGGGGACAGCGTGGACGTCCCCGGCCCGGACGTGACCGGCGACCAGATGCTGTGGTCGGTGTACAACGACGCCGATCCCGACCAGCACGTGAACGAGGCCGGCAACTCGAGCCCGCTGGGGCTGCAGATCCGCCAGACCACGTTCGCCTTCGACCGCACGGGCGCGCTGGGCAACACCATCTTCCTCCGCTTCGAGATCATCCACCCGAACCTGGCCACGGCCACGGACGACGTCTACCGGACGACGCTCGAGGACATGTACGTCTCGCTGTGGGCGGACGTGGACCTGGGCGGCTCGGCCGACGACCTGACCGGCTGCGACACGACGCTGTCGGTGGGGTACACCTACAACGCCACGAACAGCGACCAGATCTACGGCAAGGCCCCGCCGGTGGTGGGATACGACTTCTTCCTCGGCCCGCGCACGGCCGGGGGCGACACGCTGGGCATGACCTCGTTCAACATGTACATCAACGGCACCGACCCGGCCTCGCCGGACGCCACCTACAATTACATGCAGGGGCTGAAGCCGGACGGGAGCGATCTCACGGTGCCGGGGACGAGCGACGTCACGCACTACTTCAACTCGGGCGACCCGGTGCTGGGGACCGGCTGGCTCGACAACAACGCCGCCGACAAGCGCATGATGCTCTCCTCCGGCCCGTTCACGATGGCGCCGGGCGACACGCAGATCGTGGTGGCGGCCCTCATCGTGGGGCAGGGCAGCAACCGGCTCTCCTCGGTCGCCGGCCTGCGCTTCTTCGACACCTACGCGCAGGACGCCTTCGACAAGGCCTTCGACCTGCCCAGCCCGCCGTCGCAGCCCCGGGTGGACGTGGCGGTGGACCACGGCACGGTGACCCTCAGCTGGGACGCGGCCTCGCGCCTCGCCTACGTCGAGGAGGGGTACGCGTTCGAGGGCTACAACGTGTACCAGGGCGAGACGGTCGCCGGACCGTGGAGGCTGCTGGCCACCTACGACGAGGTCAACGCCGTCCGCGTCATCTACGACGAGATCTTCGACCTCGAGACCGGCCAGACCATCCCGGCCTACCCGACCGCCTTCGGCTCCGACCTCGGCGTGGCCTTCAGCCACACGATCACCGAGGACGCCGTCCGCGGCGGCACGCTCAAGGACGGCACGAACTACTTCTTCGCCGTCACCGCCTACTCGTACAACCCGACCGGCAAGCCCAGGGTGCTCGAGACCTCGCAGACGCCGGTCACCGCGATGCCGCAGCGGCCGGCGCTGGGCACGGACCCGGCCACGGCCTCGGTGTCGGACGTGACCCACCTGCGGATCGACGAGACGCGGCCGCCGGCCACCGACGTGATCACGGTGAACGTGCTCGAGCCGAGCGAGGTGACGGGGCACGTCTACAAGGTGTTCTTCACCGAGACGACGCGTCCGCCGGAGACGATCACCGTCGGGGCGGACACGGCGACGGTGCTCTACGCCTGGACGCTGCAGGACTCGACCACGGGCGAGATCAAGTACTCCGGGCAGCTGAACCGCCGCGGCGACGCCGACTACCGGGTGGTGGACGGCATCCAGGTGGTGGTGACGGGTAAGTACTTCCCGCTGCTGCAGGAGATCGCCTACCGCAACCTGGTGACGACCAACCGCCGGGCGCTCGAGGGCGTCAACTTCGGCCTCGTGTACTTCGACGGCGGCGGTGACTACGGCTGGAACTTCTGGGGCAGCACGCTGGACCCGGCGGTCCCGGATTCGTTCACGACTGTGCAGTTCCGCTTCAGCCAGACCGCGACGCAGAAGGCCTACCGGTTCCTCCGCCGGCAGCTGCCGGACGGCTCGGCGCCCGCGGTCGGGCGCGGCTACCTCTACGGCGGCTTCATGGACGTCCCGTTCCAGTGCTGGGACGCGACCAACGACATCCAGCTCGACGCGGCCTTCCTCGAGAAGGAGGCCACGGACGACGACGGCAACCGCCTGCCGGACGAGCAGCAGCCGGCCTCGGCGGACTCGACCTGGACGCCGAGCGCCGACGACCTCGGCGACCGCGAGTACCTCTTCGCCCTCCGGCGGCCGTACACGGGGACGGAGAACCCCGAGATCGCGGTGGACGCCAGCGTCTTCGACGGCGTCGTGCCGGTGCTCTACACGATCGGGCCGAAGCTCCGCAGCGCCGAGGACGTCATCGACGACGGGGACATGCTCGAGTGCGTGTTCGCCAACCCGGCGACGTCGAACGACGTCTACGTGTTCGACACCTCGCCGCTGGTGCGCGGCGACCGGGCCCTGGCCAAGGCGGGCCTGGGCCGGATCCGCGTGGTCCCGAACCCCTACTACAACCGCTCGACCTACGAGCTCAGCCAGTTCAACCGGATGATCCGGTTCATCAACCTGCCGGAGCTGTGCACGATCCGGATCTTCAGCCTCTCGGGCCAGCTCGTCCGCACGCTGCGCAAGACCGACGCGACCACGTCCGTGTACACCTGGGACGTGCAGACCGAGAACGGTCTGCCGGTGGCGAGCGGCGTGTACGTCTACCACATCGACGCCCCCGGCGTGGGGAGCACGTACGGGCGGCTGGTCGTGTTCATGGAGAAGGAGCGCCTGAACACCTACTAGGAGAGGCCGACGATGATCGGGAATCCCTGGCAAAGGAGAGACAAGATGCCTCGTCTCAGCATTCTCGCGCTCGTCGTGGTGCTCCTGGCGGGCGCGGCGGTCCCGGCCCTGGCGGGCTCGAACGGCCGCAAGGGCACGGAGGGGGCGCCGGAGCTGTCCATCGCGGTCGGTCCGCGCGGCGCGGCCCTCGGCGGCGCGGTCGTGGGCGACGTCTCCGGGGTCGAGTCCATGTTCTGGAACCCGGCCGGTCTGGGGTCGCTGACCAAGACCGAGGCCATGTTCTCGCACACCCAGTACTTCGCGGACATGAAGCTGAACTACGTCGGCGTCGCCACGAACATGGGGCCCTTCGGCGTGGTCGGCTTCTCGGCCAAGGTGCTGTCCATCGGCGACGTGATCGTGACCACCGAGGCCGCTCCGGAGGGGACCGGCGAGGTGGCGCAGCCGACCTTCGCGGTGCTCGGGTTGACGTGGGCCCGCCAGTTCACCGACCGCGTGCTGTTCGGCGTGACCGGCCAGCTGGTGAACGAGCACGTCATCCAGCAGAGCGCCACCGGCATGGCCTTCGACTTCGGCTTCCAGTACCTGACCGAGTGGCGGGGGCTCAGGTTCGGGATGGTGATGAAGAACTTCGGGCCGAGCATGCGCTACGACGGCCCGGGAACCGAGATCAGCCTGCTGCCGGACGACCAGGACCCGTCCAGCCAGCCGCGCATCTTCACCACGCAGACGGCCGGTTTCGAGCTGCCCTCGCACTTCACGATGGCGGCGAGCATGGACGTCTACAGCGAGGCGGCCTACAAGGTCACGGCGCTGGGCGCGCTGCAGAACAACAACTTCCAGGGCAACGCGATGCGGATGGGCCTGGAGTGGGCCTACCGCGACCAGGTCGCCCTGCGCGCCTCGTACTTCGGCAGCTTCCGCGGCAACATGAACACGGCCACGGGGGAGGACGAGTCGAAGTTCGAGGGCGGCGACGACCTCTACTCCGGCCTGGGTCTCGGCGGCGGCTTCAACATCCGCACCGGCGAGACCGGCAAGCTGGGCGTGGACTTCTGCTGGCGCCCGGTGCGCGACGGGCTGTTCGACGACATCTTCGACCTCGGCCTGAAGCTGTCGTTCTAGCCGGCTCCCCATCCACGCGAAGGCCCGCGGGGCGCGAGCCCCGCGGGCCTCTCCTTCTTCACGCCCGCGGGGCGCGAGCCCCGCGGGCCGCCTGTTCACGCGCCGCCCGGCTCAGCGGGCGGCGTAGATGTCCTTGAGCCGTCCCCAGGTCATGGCGACCGTCGGCACCGGCTCGGCGGCCGTGGCCGGGCGGACCACGACGGACGCGGCACGGATCCGCGTCCGGGACGCGAGCTCGGGCGGCGGCGGGGTCACGGCGTTCTTGAGCGTGTAGTCCTCCCAGCGCTCGATGTACCAGCGGGTCGAGTCGGGCCTGAGGCTCAACTCGCTCGGGATGAGGGCCGAGTCGCCGCGTACGACGAAGAAGGTGGCGTTGCCGGTGACGTTGTACTGCACGCCCTCCTCCGTCTCGATGGTCAGGTTCACGCTGGTGGGGACCTCCTTGTGCCACTTCGGGTCCTTGCCCCGCCGGCTGTCGGGCAACGGGTAGAGCGTGGCGTCCAGCACCAGCGAGATGCTTGCGGCCGGGGAGGCGGCGCCCCCGCCCTGGAACAGGTTGCGCGCGATGTCGAGCTCCCCCTCGCGGTCGAGCGGGTCCTCGCGATACTGGTTCCCGGCCGAGTCCCCCTGGGCGAAGACGAAGACGTAGTCGGAGGTGAAGAGCTGCTGGTAGGTCGTCGCGTCGCGGTTGTTCCAGCACCAGGCGAACAGCCGGACGATGCCCTGCGGCGAGTCCGGGCTGGGCGGCGGGACGTAGACGCCGGTGGTGGGGGCGATGCGCGGCGCGAAGGGGTTGAAGCAGCCGCCGAGGCCGAGCAGGAGCAGGGCCCCGAGGCCGGCGCGGGCGACGTGCCGACGGCGCGTCATGGGTCAGCCTCCCGTGGTGGCGTTCAGCCGCCAGTAGCCGAAGGTGCGCCACAACTCGTTGACCGGGTTCACCCCGATGTCGGGGTCGACGCGGTCCTGCCAGCGGGTCAGGGCCCAGCGGCCGGCGGACAGGCGCGTGAAGTACAGGTCGGCGTAGCCGACGGCGATGAGCAGCGACTCGTTGGTGGTCAGGGCGTGGACCTGGTACTTGCGGTGCAGGATCACGTGGTCGTCGTCCACCACCTCGTCGAGCGGGTTGTCCTCGTCGGGCAGCCACTCCATGTCGTAGGGGTCGCTGCGCAGCGCGATGAAGGCGGGGTAGAACTGCGTCTCCTCGTAGCTGCGGTTCCAGTCGTCGGGCTTCACCCCGGTGTAGGCGTTCCACACCGCCGCGTCGAAGAAGGCGTGGAAGCCGACGCCGTCGCTGCCGCTGTCGGCCAGCGCGCCGACGAAGGCGGTCAGCCCGACGTTGTCCTTGCGCTCGATGCCGACGGCCATGTACTTGAGGCAGCTCTCGGGGTCGGCGTAGCTGGGCAGCAGCGTGGCGCCGCTGTCCCCGACCTCCGGGCTGGTGGGCTGGAACAGCCCGCAGCCGGCGAGCGGCAGGGCGAGCAGCCCGAGCAGCAGGGCGGCGCGCGCGGCGCACCGGCCGGGATGACGCATCACAGGTCCCATGAGAACTGCAGGCTCCCGTTCCAGAAGTCGCTCCCCGTCTCCACCTCCGACAGCGGCAGACCCTTGCTATTGTAGGAGACGGAGAGGTCGTCGCGGTAGGTGCGCTGCAGGTCGCCCGACAGGCGCCCGCGGCCGCCGACCTGCAGGTTGAGGCTGAGCCCGCCCGAGAAGTTGAGCTGGCGGCTGGTCCGGGTGGGGGTCAGCACGCCCCCCTGCGAGCCCTCCCGGTCTCCCGCCAGGTAGTTGGGCGCCATGAAGAACGACAGGGCCGGGCTCGGCGTGTAGGACATGCGCGCCGAGAGCGTGTAGTTGTCGTTCAGCTCGCTGCGGCTCAGGTAGGTGAGGCCGTCCGCGAGCGGGCCGTAGGTGCCGCTGGGCTGGTGCCGGGCGCTGTGGCGGACGTCGAGCGAGAAGCGGGGCGACAGCACCGCGTTCAGCGTGGTGGCGACGTTGTAGTCGAGGACGAGCTTGTCGCTGGTGGACAGGTAGTAGTAGTGCGTGTAGTCGGCGCCGACGGTGTTCGACTGGCTGGCGGTCAGGCCGGGCAGGATGCGGTAGCTCCAGCGCCACTCGACGTCGTAGGAACGCAGCTCGTTGTTGCTCGACTTGCTCGCCGAGGGGATGTTGACGAGGACGCTCCGCGTCGCGCTCAGGCCGACCGAGCTGCTGATGCCCGCCGAGGGCGTGTACTGCAGGTCGATCTTGTAGTACTGGCGGTAGGCGTCCTTGTTGGCGGGCGTGCTCTTGTACCCGCCGATCGTGTAGTAGCGGCTGGCGTTCAGGCTCACGTTGCCGGTGGCGCGCAGCCGCAGTTTCCTGCCGAGCTTGCGGCTGGCGCTGGCGTCGAAGGTCGCCACCCGCAGCGACTCGCCGTAGCCGCCGTCCACGGTGCGCGTGGGGAACTCGGAGCGGGCGTCGCTGAGCCCGAAGCGGCTCTCCAGGTTGCAGCCCGCCAGGAGGTAGCGCCCGTCCACGCTCAGCCCCCGCTCGTCGCGGCTGGAGCGGGAGTTCGTCGTGCCCCCCTGCTCGCTGCTCTGGGTGGACGTGCGCCCGGTCACGTTCAGGTTGCGGTCGTTGTCGAGGCGCAGGCGCATCGTCGCGTCCAGGCCGCCGCCGCGGGTGCGCACCTGGGTGATGCTGGTGGCGCCGGGGGTCTCGACGCGGGTGCGGCGCAGCGAGTAGGTCACGTTGAGCCCCGCCGGCCAGGTCGGGAACAACCCGAGCGTGCCGCGCAGGTTGCGGCTCAGGTCGTTCGTGTTCAGGTCGGTCGTGGCCGTCGGCTTGCGGGTGCGCGCCAGGTTGCCGGTCACCTGCCCGCTCAGGTCGTGGGTGACGAGCGGCGTGGCCAGGCGCACGGTGCCGTTCAGGTCCCCGGAGGCGCCGCGCTTGATCTGCTCGAAGTTCGTGAGGTCGAGCCAGCCGCCGTACAGGTTGAGGCTGGTGCGCAGGCTGCGGCGCGGTTGCTGCCGCGTCTTGAGCGAGAGCTGGAACTCGTTCTTGGTCTCGCCCTGGTTGTTGGTCGAGCCGGGGTCGAAGCTGTCGAAGCGGTCGAGGTTGGCCCGGCCGCCCAGCGACAGCCCGGGGGAATAGCGCCAGCCGGCCTCGGTCACGGCGCCGCGCGTCTCGCGCCGGCTGGAGGACTGGTAGCGGTCCTGCTGGACGTTGGTCCGGTTGTCGAGACTCCACGGGCCGCGCACCACGACGAACTCGGCCGAGTTGTTCCACGAGGTCGAGGTCTGCTGGATGTTGTAGACGGTGTTGTAGCGCAGCGTGGTCTCCCGCCGCACGCGGTCCGGGGGGCGGTCGAGGCGCTGGCTGCGGATGGCGGCGGCCAGGCCGGTCATCGGCACCTCGAGGCTGTCGGCCAGCCACACCAGGCGGGTGAGCGGCCAGCGGTAGCGCACGGACAGGGCGCGCAGCGAGTCGGGCATGATCCCGAGGCTGTCGGACAGCGTGAACAGGCGGGGGAAGCTCAGCCCCAGCGTGTCGCGCAGGAGGGTCGAGTCGGCCCCGGC
>CAZSQE010000033.1:0-12317 GCA_964608905.1 uncultured bacterium
CGCCGTCCACCCGCGCCCCGGGCCGCGCCGCCCGCGCGCCGGCCACGATGCGCGCGAACGCGGCGCGCACCGCCGCCTCGTCGGCCAGGTCGAGCGCCACGCCGCCCACGTCGCTCTTGTGGGTGATGTCGGGCGAGTCGAGCTTGAGCACCACCGGGTAGCCGAGCCGCCCCGCCGCCGCCACCGCCGCCCCGGCGTCGGCGGCCCGCTCGGGCTGCGTCACCGGGATGCCGTAGGCGCCCAGCACCGTCTTCGAGGCGCATTCCGAGAGGGTGTCGCCCTCGCCGGGCACGAGCGCGGCGAAGCGCGCGCGCAGCTGCCGGCGGTCGAGCGGGAACTCCACCGGGATCTCGAGCGGCGTCTCGTAGAGCGCCTCGAGGTTGCGGGCGTAGGCCACCAGGGTCATGAACGCCTGCACCGCCTCCTCGGGCGTGCCGTAGCAGGGCACGCCGGCGCGGCCGAGGACCTGGTCGCCCTCGCGCATGCTGCCGCCGCCCAGCCAGGCGGCGAGGATGGGCTTGCGCGACGTCGCCGCCAGCTCGCCCAGCTCGCGGGCGGTGGCGGTCGGGTTCGTCATCGCCTGCGGCGTGAGCACCGCCAGCAGCGCGTCCACGCCCGGGTCGGCCAGCACCAGCGCCGCCGCCTTCGCGTAGCGCTTCGAGTTGGCGTCGCCCAGCACGTCCACCGGGTTGCCGTGCGACCAGGCCGGCGGCAGCGCCTCGTCCAGGGCGGCGAGGGTCTCCGGCGCCAGCGCCGCCAGCACGCCCCGGCGCGCCACCAGCGCGTCCACCGCCATCACGCCCGGGCCGCCGGCGTTGGTGACGATGCCGAGCCGCGGCCCGGCCGGCGGCCTGTGCCGCCCGATCAGCTCGGCGCAGTTGAAGATGTCGGCGATCTCGTAGACCCGGGCGATGCCGGCGCGGGCAAAGGCCGCGTCGAAGACCTCGTCCTCGCTGGCCAGCGCCCCGGTGTGGGAGGCGGCGGCCTTCGCCGACTCGGGGAAGCGCCCGGCCTTGTAGGCGACGATCGGCTTGCCGCGGGCGAAGGCGCGCGCCGCGCTCAGGAAGTGGCGGGCGTCGGTCACCGACTCGACGTAGAGCAGGATCGAGCGCGTGCGCTCGTCCTCGCCGAAGTAGTCGATGAGGTCGCCGAAGTCCACGTCGAGCATGTTGCCGACCGAGACGAAGTGCGAGAAGCCGATGCCCTGGTCCACGGCCCAGTCGAGCACCGAGGTGCACAGCGCCCCCGACTGCGAGAGGAAGGCGACGCTGCCCGCCCTGGGCATGCCGTGGGCGAAGGTCAGGTTGAGGTGGGCGTCGGGCACGATGAAGCCGAGGCAGTTCGGGCCCAGCACGCGCATGCCGTCGAAGCGCCGTGCCTCCTCGAGCACCCGCTGCTCGAGCGCCGCGCCGGCGGGGCCCGTCTCGCGGAAGCCGGCCGAGATGACGACCGCGCCGCGCACCCCGGCCTCGCCGCTCGCCCGCACCAGCGCCGGCACCTCGGCCGCCGGCGAGCAGATGACCGCCAGGTCGGGGGTGCGCGGCAGCGCCGCGAGGTCGGGCCAGCACTGCACGCCCAGCACCGACTCGTGCGCCGGGGTCACGGGATAGACCACGCCCTGGAAGCCCGACCCCACCAGGTTGCGCAGCACCGTGCCCGCCACGCTGCGCGGGTTGGGCGAGGCCCCGATCAGCGCGATGCGCTGGGCGCGAAAGATGCGATCGAGCCCGCGCAACTCAGGCGGCCCCGTTCCCCGTCTCGGCCCGGGGCGAGGCGCCCTTGAGCAGCGCGGTCATGAGCAGCAGCCCGAAGGCCGACACCACCCCGACCGCGGCGAAGGCGAACCACATGAGCTGCGGCCGGTGCAGCACGTTGCGGAAGTACTCGTAAGCCGGCCCGCCGATCAGCCCGGCGAGGAAGTAGCCCAGCGCGATGGGCAGGAAGGCGAAGCCCATGTACATGCCGACCTGGTCGGGCGGGGCGATGCTGCCGAGGTAGCGGTAGAAGTGGGCCGAGTAGATCATCTCGCCGACCGAGAACACGAGGATGCCCAGGCCCACCACCCAGATGGACGGCACCAGGCCGATGATGGCGATGCCGGCCGCCGCCACCAGCGCGGCGAGGAAGATGGCCCGCCCGGCCGCGAGGTTCCGCACGAGGTAGCCGACCACCACCTGCAGCACGACGATGGCCAGCGCGTCGAGCGAGATGACGAAGCCGAGCGCGCCGCTCGAGACCTTCAGGTCGTCGGTCAGGTAGAGCGGCAGCGGGCCGTAGAACTGGAAGAACATGCTCCAGAAGCCCGCGACGAGCAGGATCAGCGCCATCAGCGGCCCGTTGGTGAGCACCCGGCCGAAGTCCCGGAGGAACGCGCCGAAGCGCTTGCGCTCGCCCGCGGCCGCGGCCGCCGCCGGCTCGCGGAAGGTGAGCAGGATGAGCAGGAAGGCCACCCCCGCGGCCGCCGCGCTGGCGTAGAAGACCGGCTCCACCCCCATCCGGTCGCGGATCTGCCCGCCCAGGTTGGGGCCGATGAAGCCGCCGACGTTGACCAGCGTGTAGTAGATGGAGAAGCCCAGCGCCCGCTGCGGCTCGGTGCAGACCTTCTGTACCGTGCCGGTGATCGAGGGCTTGATGAGCGAGGCGCCGAAGGCCACCAGCAGCAGCGCGCCGAGGATGGGCACCGTGCCCTGCACGGTCACGGTGAGGAAGTAACCGGACGCCAGCAGGGCGTAGGCCACGAGCATGGCCCGCCGGTAGCCGAGCGCGTCGGCGAGGAAGCCCGAGAAGGCGGCCAGCCCGTAGGTGAAGAGCCCGAAGTAGCCGCCCACCACGATGGCCGTCGAGTTGGGGAAGCCGCGCGACTTGGTCAGGAACAGCACCAGGATGGTCGTCATCCCGTAGAAGGCGATCCGCTCGAACAGCTCGGATAGGTTCGCGGTCCAGAAGGGCGCGTGGTACTCGCGCAGCGAGCGGACGAACTTCGCGATGGCCTGGGACACGGTGGGCCTCCGGGACACGGAGCGACGAGCGGCTCGGGAAGCGGCCGGGCGCCCCCGCATGCGGGGGCGCGCAGCCCGACGAGGCTACGTTACCGCACGCCGCGCGCGGGCGCGAGCCGGGGGGCGCCCCCCGCCTCACGCCTTGCGCGAGGGGACCTTGAGCGCGCGGCCGGCCACCATGAAGTCGGCGCCGCCGCGGTGGTGGAGCGTGCGCGGCTCCCCGACCGACGGGTCCACCCACGCCTTGAGCACCTCGAGCACGAAGAAGCCGTACTTCTCCACCAGCCGCGTGTCCGTCACCCGGCACTCGAGGTTGGCGTAGCACTCGCCGACGAGCGGCGGCGCGACCCTCGCCGCCGGCAGCGGCGTGAGCCCGAAGCGCGCGAACTTGTCCACCCGCCGTCCCGAGACGTTGCCGCAGCCCACGACCGCCTTCGCCAGCTCGACGGTCGGGACGTTGATCACGCATTCGCGCGTCGCCCGGAGCGCCTGGAACGAGAAGTTGCGGTCGCTCATGACGAAGCCGACGAGCGGGGGCTCGAAGTCCAGCATCGTGTGCCAGCACAGCGTCATCACGTTCGCCCGGCCCCCGTGCTCGGTCGTGACCAGCACCACCGGGCCGGACTCCAGCAGCCGGTGGACCTTCGCTTGCGGGTACGCCCGCTTGATCATCGGGGACCTCCTCTCAGCGGTCGCGGGGGTCGGCGGCCTCGGGCCGCGCCGACGCGGCCTCGAGACGCGCCAGCGCGGCGCGGATGTCCACCAGCTCGCCTTCGATGTGCCGCGAGGTCACACTGGCCTTGTACATCATCATGATCAGCTTCACCGAGACGAGGAACACGCCGGCCTCGAGCAGCAGGTCGTGGCCGGGCCCCTTGACGAAGAGCGCCATGACGAACAGGACCAGCGTGACCAGCAGCACCAGCCAGGAGGCCGGGTCGAGATGCCGGAACAGACAGTTCATCCATGGACCTCGCACGACGTACCCGCGGCCGTCGCCGCGTCACCGCTTCGGCCCGGCCGGCCGTCGCCGCGCCCGGGCCGTGACGTCATCGCTCCCGCCGCGCCAACTCCGCGCGCATCCTCATCCAGATCTCGCAGGTGCGCCACTCGGGCGGCGCGTCCGGCTCCTGCCGATGGTCGGGCCGCAGCACCAGGTCGCCGGTGGCCAGCAGGACGCGTCGCACCTCGGGGTTCTGGTGCAGCTTCTCGCGCATCGCCGCGAGGACGAGCCGGTGATGCTCGCCCGGCCGCGCCGAGCGGTAGGGGAAGCGCCGGCCCTCGAAGCTCACCCAGCCGGTGCCCATGCGCTCCATGTTCCGTTCGGCCAGCTCGCCGGCCCGCTTGGCGTCGAAGCCGGTCATCGCCGCCACCTCGTCGCGCGTGTGGGGCCACTCGAGGCCCGCGAAGCGCGCGCGCGGATCGTCCTGCCCCTCCGGGTAGAGCATCATCTGCCAGAAGCCCTCGACGCTGGCGTAGCGCTCCCCGCGATGGGTGAACGGGGTGGCCGCGAAGTTCGAGAGCAGGCCCAGCTCGTGGCGCTTCGAGACGACCACCTCGCCCGGGCCCGCCGCCTGCGGCAGGACCTCCCACGCGGCGGCGCTCTCGGCGGGCACGGACGCCCACCAGTGCGCGGGATACACCGCGCGCACCGCGAGGAGCTCCCCGGCCGGGCGTCCGGCCGCGGGCTGCGGCGCTTGCGTCACGACCGCCGCGCAGCCCGTGAGCAGGGCGGCGCCGAGCAGGACGAGGCCGGGGCGGACCAGGCGGCGTGTCATGGCCCCATCTTGCGCACGAAGCCGGGGCGGGGCAAGCGCCCCGCCCCGGCCGAAGCGAACGGCCCCTACTCCGCCGGCTTGCCCCAGAGGTCCCGCGCCGCGGTCGGGCCCTCCTTCAGGGCCTGGATGGGCGCTTCGATCTTCTCGCGGTCGCCCACCACGACCACCGCGAACTCGTCCGGGCGGATGTGGCGCTGCGCCGCGCGCCGCACGTCGGCGGCGGTCACGGCGTTCAGCTTCGCGATGAACGAGTCGTAGGTGTCGAGCGGCAGGTCGTTGTTGAGCAGATCGGCGAACATGCCGGCCGCGCCGCGCGTGGTCTCGAACTCGGCCGGCAGGCCGAGGGTGATGTAGGCCTTCGCCTTGGCCAGCTCGGCCGCGGGCACCGGCAGGTCCCGCACGCCGCGCAGCTCCTTGAAGAACTCGATCAGCGCGCTGTCGGTCTTGGCGGTCTGCACCGAGGCCCCGGCGCTGAACGGCCCGGCCAGCCGCTGCATCGAGAACGACGAGCGGGCGCCGTAGGTGTAGCCGCGGGTCTCGCGCAGGTTCTGGTTGAGCCGCGAGGTGAAGGAGCCGCCGAGGATGGTGTTGAGCACCCGCAGCGCGTAGTAGTCGGGCGTCGAGCGCGGCACGCCGACGTGGCCGATCTGGATGACCGACTGCGCCGCCTCGGGCTTGTCCACGAGGTAGAACGTGCGCGGCGCCGGCGCCGGGGCGTCCGCCACCGGGGCGGCGGGCACGGGGCCCTTCGCCCAGGCGCCGAAGCGGGCCTCGACCAGCGCGCGCGCCTCGGCCGGCGTCACGTCGCCGACCACGAGGATGCGCGCGTTCTCCGGCCGGTAGAAGGTCTCGTAGAAGCGCACGACCCGCTCGCGGTCGAGCGCCGCGGTCGAGGCGTCGTCGCCCTGGGCCGGGTGCCCGTAGGGGTGCGCGCCGTAGACGATGGCGTTGAAGGCCAGCGGCGCCACCTGGGTGGGCTGGTCGCGCAGCTGCAGCAGCGCGTTCTTGCGCAGCTCGCGCTGGCGCACGACCTCCGAGTCGGCGAAGGCCGGCCGCAGCGCCACGTCGGCCATCACGTCGAGCGCCTGCGGCAGGCGCGCCTTCGTGGCGTGGAGCCAGATCGTCGCCGTCTCGAGCCCGGCGCCGGCGCTGAGCGAGGCGCCGAGGTAGTCCACCTGCTCGGCGATGGCCAGCGCGCCGCGCCCGCCGGCGCCCTCGTCCAGCATGTCGGCGGTGAAGGTCGCCAGGCCCGGCAGGTCCTGCGGGTCGCGCGCCGCCCCGGCGCGCACCATCAGGGCGACGTCCACGACCGGCACCTTGTGCATCTCGACCACGGCGAGCTGCAGGCCGTTGGGCAGGGTCTGCACCTGCACGGCCGGCAGGCGCAGCGCCGGCAGCGGCGCCAGGGCCGGCGGCTTCGTGCGGTCGGGGCCGGCCGGGGCGGCGGTCGCGGCCGCGGCGCCGAGGACGATCAGGGCGCCGGCGACCGCCAGGCGCGCGAGGCGGACCGGGTGGGTCCTCATGGCTTCCTCCCTTCGCTCACCGCCAGCTCCGTCTTCCCCTGGGGCACCACGCTGAGCACGACCTTGCTCGCCTCGGCGAGGTACCGCCGGACGACGCGCTGCACGTCCGCCGGCACGAGCCTGCGGTAGCGGTCGAGGTCCTGCTCGAAGTAGTCCGGCGTGCCGGCGAAGTAGGCGTACTGGTTCAGCTGGTCGGCGATGCCGCCGAAGCCGCCGACCTGCTGCATGTTGTCGAGCGCCTGCGCCTCGACGCCGTTCACCACCCGCTCGAGCTCGCGCGCGGTCGGGCCGTCGGCCGCCAGGCGGGCGATCTCCTCGGTCACGACCTTCTGCAGCTCGTCGAGGCCGTGCCCGGGCCGGGCCGTGGTCACCACCCGGAACTCGCCGTCGAGCCGGCCGCCGTCCTGGTAGGCGTAGACATTGCTGGCGATCTCCAGCTCGTAGACGAGCCGCTGGTAGAGGCGCGAGGCCTTGCCGCCCGCCAGCACCTGGGCGGCGGCGCTGAGCGCCGCGTCGTCCGGGGCGAAGGCCTTCTGCGTGTGCCACGCGTCGTAGAGCCGCGGCACCTGCACGCGGTCCTCGAGCACGGCGTGCACGTCGGCGTCGAGCACGAACGGCGCCGGCGCCGGGCGCTTCACCTCGGGGCCGCGCGGGATGCCGCCGAACCAGTGCTCGACCAGCTTCCGGGTCGCGACCGGGTCGATGTCGCCGGCGATCGAGAGCACGGCGTTGTTGGGCGTGTAGTAGGTGCGGAAGAAGTCCTTCACGTCGTCGAGCGAGGCGGCCGAGAGGTCGGTCATCGAGCCGATGACCGGCCACGAGTAGGGGTGCCCCGCCGGGTAGAGGCGCTTGAGGATGTTCTCGTCCGCCAGCCCGTACGGCCGGTTCTCGTAGCTCTGGCGGCGCTCGTTCTGCACCACGCCGCGCTGCAGGTCCACCTTCTCCGGCGTCATCTCGGAGACGAGGAAGCCCAGCCGGTCGGAGTCGAGGAAGAGCATGAGCGGCAGGGCGTTGGCCGGGCCGTCCTCGAAGTAGTTCGTGCGGTCGGGCGAGGTCGAGCCGTTGTTGTCGGCGCCGGCCGCCTCGAGCAGCCGGTCGAAGTCGCCGGTGGGCACGTTGGCCGAGCCCATGAACATGATGTGCTCGAACAGGTGCGCGAAGCCCGTGCGCCCGGGCTTCTCGTCGCCCGAGCCGACGCGGTACCAGGTGTTCACGCTGACGATGGGCAGCGAGTGGTCCTCGTGCAGGATCACCTGCAGCCCGTTGTCGAGGGTGAAGGTGGTGTAGGGCACGCGCAGCGGTGCCGCCGCGGCCCGGGCGGCCGGGACCGCCGCGACGAGCAGCGCCAGGGCGAGCCCGAGGGCCGCGCCGAGGCGGCGCGCCGACCGGCTGGGACGTCCTCTCATGCGAACCTCTCCTCGTTCGGGTGGGGCCGGACCGCGCCGCGCCCACCAGGGGTGGGCCGGCGCCGGGCCGGACGACGGAGCGACGGCGTATTCATACCCCGCCCGGCCGCCCGGCGCGAGCCGCCGACCGTCCCGGAGCGCCGAGTGCGTGCCGGGACCGCACCAGCGCGGCGGGCCCTCCCCCGGCCGGGTGCGGGAACGCCTCCGGGCGTGTCCGCCGCCGCGGCGCCCCGGCCCCGCGCCCGGGTCGACGGGAACCCGCCGCCAGCGGGGACGGCCCGGGTCGGGCACCCACCGGAGGTGGGTCCGACCCGGGCCGCCGTGCCGGCAGATGCCCGCTAACCGATGTTCTTCAGGATCCCCATCAGGAAGTCCCAGTACTTCTCGACGCTGCCGACGTAGATCTTCTCGTCGGGCGAGTGCACGCCTTCGAGCGTCGGCCCGAAGGAGAGCATGTCCATGCCCGGGTACTTCTCGCCGATGATGCCGCACTCGAGGCCGGCGTGGATGGCCTTCACCTCGGGCGTCTTGCCGTAGAGCTGCCGGTACGTGTCCTTGGCGACCTTGAGCACCTCGGAGTCGAGGTTCGGCTTCCAGCCCGGGTAGCCGTCGCTCTGCTTCACCTTGGCGCCGCCCAGCTCGAGGATGACGCGCACGGTGCCGCAGATCTCGTCGATCTCGGAGGCCACCGAGCTGCGCTGGCTGAGCACCATGTCCACCGACTTGGCCGAGGACTTGATGGCGGCCACGTTGGTCGAGGTCTCGACCAGCCCGGGGATGTCCGTGCTCATCTTGATCACGCCGTGCGGCAGGGCGATGAGGGTCTGCAGCAGCTTCATCTGCACGGCCTTCTTGAACGCCGCGCGCCGCCGCACGCCCTTGGCCTCGGTCAGGGTGAGGTTCAGGCCCGGGTCGGCGCTGCCCAGCTCGGCCCGGATCGTGGCCTGCATCCGCGCCACCAGCTCGGCCGCCACCGGCCACGCCTTCTTCGGCACGTAGACCAGCGCCTCGGCCTCGCGCGGGATGGCGTTGTGCTTGTCGCCGCCCTCGATCGAGCCCATGCGCACGCCCAGCTCGGACAGCGCGAACAGGGCGCGGGCGATGATCTTGACCGAGTTGCCGCGGTTCTTGTCGATCTCCAGGCCCGAGTGCCCGCCCTTGAGGCCGGTGACCTTGAGCAGCCCCGCCGCCAGGGTGGCCGGCGCCGCGTCGGCCGCCAGCGCCCAGCGCGCGGTGGTGTTCCGCCCGCCGGAGCAGCCGACGTAGAGCGCGCCCTCCTCCTCGGAGTCGAGGTTGAGCAGGGTCTTGCCGGCCAGCATGTCGCCGGCGAGGGCGTTGGCCCCGGTCAGGCCGGTCTCCTCGTCCACGGTGAACAGGAACTCGAGCGGCCCGTGCTCGAGACCCTTGGCCTCCATGAGCGCCAGGCTGGTCGCCACCGCGACGCCGTTGTCGGCGCCCAGCGTGGTCCCGTCGGCCATGAGCACGTCGCCCTTGCGCACGAGCACGATCGGGTCCTTGAGGAAGTCGTGCACGGTGTCCTTGTTCTTCTCGCACACCATGTCGAGGTGGCCCTGCAGCACCACCGTGCGCACGCCCTCGCGCCCCGGCGAGGCGGGCTTGCGCACCACCACGTTGCCGACCTTGTCGGCCCGGGCCTCGAGCCCGAACTGGCGCGCGACGCCCAGCACGTACTTGGTGATGGCGGCCTCGTTCTTCGAACCGCGCGGGATCCTCGAGATCGCCGCGAAGTACTTCCACATCAGTTCGGGCTTCAGTCCTGCGATCGCATCCGACACAGCCGGGCTCCTTTCTCCACTCCACGGAGGACGCGAAGGGGTCGGGGGCCTCCCCCCGCCGCCACCCCTTCGCGCCCTCCCGACGATTCGCCTCGATCGTGCTTCCTAGACCATCGCGCTCGGCGGCGCCGGCTCGTCCGGCCGCCCCGCGTTCGCCAGCGGGGTGCGGATGAGCACCCAGCCGATGACCACGAACACCAGCAGGCTGACGCCGAAGGGCATCGGGAACAGGCCCGAGACCCCCGGCAGCCACCCGTCGTACTTGATGCTGGCCACCGCCAGCGCGGCGAACAGCAGGCCGATGAGCGCCTCGCCGGCGATCAGGCCCGCCGCCAGCAGCGTGCCGTTGTTGCCGGCGCGCACCATCTGCGCCTCGTTGAAGCCGCGCTTCCTGGCGAGGTTGTCGAACGCGCCCTTGATCAGGCCGCCGACGAAGATGGCGAACGAGGTCTCGAGCGGCAGGTACATGCCGACGCACACCAGCATCGGGCTCTTGACCTGCAGCAGGATGAACCCGAACGCCATGAGCATGCCGACGATGATGAGCGGCCAGGCCATGTCGTGGCCGACGATGCCCTTGGCGAGGATGGCCATCAGGCTGGCCTGTGGCGCCGGGTAGGCCTTGCCCCCCAGCCCGGTGCCCCCCATGGCGATGTCGCCCTGGTTGAGGATGACGAGCGGGATGAACATGACGGCCGCCGCGACCAGCACGCCGATCATGTCGCCGACCTGCATCTTCCACGGCGTGCCGCCGAGGATGTGCCCGACCTTGAGGTCCTGCAGCATCTCGCCGGCCACCGCCGCGGTGACGCAGGCCACCGCGGCCACGCCCAGCACCGCGGCCACGCCCGGGACCCCGGACACGCCCAGCGCCACCATGAGCAGCGCCGCGATGATGAGGGTCGAGATGGTCAGGCCGCTGATCGGGTTGTTGCTCGAGCCGATGAGCCCGACCAGGTTGCCCGAGACGGCCGAGAAGAAGAAGCCGGCGACGATCATGACGACGGTGGCGACCAGCGCCGCGACGACGTGGCCGGTGAAGTAGAAGTAGAGGGCGAAGACGGCCAGCGCGGAGAGCACGATGCCGATGAACACCTGGGTGAACGGCAGGTCGCGGTCGGTGCGGACCACCTCGTGCTGCTCGGTGGCCGCCTTCTTCACGTCGCCGATGGCGCGCTTCAGGCCCGAGCCCAGGCTCTTGCGCATGCGGAAGAGGGTGAAGCCGGCGCTCATGAGCATGCCGCCGATGGCGATGGGACGGACGATGTCGCGCCACACCCGGTTGGCCATGCCCACCCAGGTGTCGTGCGCCGCCAGGTCCACGCCGGTGCCGGCCAGCGAGGTGGCGAACTGCGGCCCGAGGAAGTAGAGGAGCAGCGGCACGAACAGGCCCCACGCCAGCAGGCCGCCGGTGAAGTTCAGGGCCGCGAGCTTGGGTCCGATGATGTAGCCGACGCCCATGTAGGCGGGGCTCACGCCCGGGCTGCTGAGCAGCGCGCCGCCGCCGGCCTCGACCGAGGCGCCGTTGCCGAGCACGATCTTCTTGCCGGCGAAGGCGATGAACTGCTCCCAGCTCTCCTTGAACACCTTGAGCGACTTGAGCGCCTGCAGCAGCGCCCCCAGCGCCATCGCCCAGAACAGGAACTTGGCCCCGGTCTGCCCGCCCTGGCCGGCCTTGTGGATCTCGGCCGCGGCCACCGACTCGGGGAACGGCAGGTCCTTGTCCTCGACCATGACGCGCCGCAGGATGGTGACGAAGAGGATGCCGAGGATGCCGCCGATGAGCAGGATGGCGCTGGCTTCGAAGTAGTGCCGCGGCGTCCAGAATTCCGTCCACACGCCGGCGATGAGGAAGGCCGGGAGCGTGAAGATGGCGCCGGCCGCCACGGACTCGCCGATCGAGCCGACGGTACGCGCGTAGTTCTCCTCGAGGATCGTGCCCTTCCACACCCGCAGCAGCGCCATGCCGATGACGGCGGCCGGGTAGGTCGCGGCGATGGTCATGCCCGCCTTGAGGCCGAGATAGGCGTTCGCCGCCCCCAGCACGACGCACATGATCAGGCCGATCACGAGCGCCTTGACCGAGAACTCCGTCATCTTGGAGTCGGCCGGGACGTAGGACCTGCTCCTCTGCTCCTCCATTGTCGCTCCTCCATGCATGCGGGCTGCGGCGGGCGGCGCGACCGGGCCGGACCCGGCCGTGGGGCCGGGCACCGGCAGGGCGACCGGTGGCGGGAAGCGGCTCCGTCCCGGACGGAGGCCCCCCGGGAACGCCGCAGGTTAGCCGCCGGGATGGGTGGGCGCAAGCACCGCGGGGCCGGACGCCGGATGCCCGCCGACGGGCGCGGGACGCTCCCCGCGCGCCGGCCGGCGAGGGTCGCTCAGCCCGCGGCCGCCCCGCCGTCCACCCGCACGCGCACCAGCGCCCGCCGCATGCGGGAGCGCACGCGGGCCAGCAGCGACAGGGCGACGGCGACCAGCCCGACGACCAGTCCCCACCACAGCCCGGGGGCGCCGGCGCCGAGACCGAAGCCGAGCCACACGCTCACCGGCAGGCCCAGCAGCCAGAAGCCGAGGACGTTGAGCACCACGGGCGCGCGCGTGTCCCCCACGCCGCGCAGCACGCCGATGGCGACGACCTGCAGCCCGTCGAAGACCTGGAACACCCCGGCGATGGGCAGGAGCAGCACCGTCACCGCCACGACCGGGACCTCCCGCGTGAACAGGCGGGCCAGCGGGCCGGGCAGCGCCACCAGCGCGACGGCGGTGAGCAGCATGAAGCCGGCGCCGAGCGCGTCCGCGGCGACCGCCGCGC
>CAZSQE010000034.1:0-11908 GCA_964608905.1 uncultured bacterium
CCCCGATGCCGCCGCGCCCGGCCACCGGGCTGCGCCCCGGCGCCCCCACCGGTCCGGGACGCCCGCCCGCCCACGGCTTCCGCCGTCGCGACCGCAAGAAGAAGAAGGCGGTGGACGAGCGGCTGGTCGCCGAGAGCGTGCGCAAGACGCTGGCCAGCCTCGACCAGGGCGCCCGCCGCCGGCACCACCGCCGGGACGAGGAGGGCGGCGCGGCCGCGGCCGAGGCCGAGAAGGTCGTCCGCGCCACCGAGTTCATCACCGTGGCCGAGCTGGCGAACCTGCTCGAGGTGCGGCCGCAGGAGGTGATCACCACCTGCATGCGGCTCGGCCTCATGGCCACGATCAACAAGCGCCTCGACAAGGACTCGATCCAGACCGTGGCCGACGAGTTCGGCTTCGCGGTCGAGTTCGTCTCCGAGTACGTCGAGGACGTGCCGGCCGGGCCCGAGGCGGTGGAGGAGACCGAGCGGCTGGCCCCGCGGCCCCCGGTGGTCACGGTCATGGGCCACGTGGACCACGGCAAGACCTCGCTGCTCGACCACATCCGCAAGACCAACGTCATCGCGGGCGAGGCGGGCGGCATCACCCAGCACATCGGCGCCTACGAGGTGAAGGTGGCCGGCGGCCGGGTCATCACCTTCCTCGACACCCCCGGCCACGAGGCCTTCACCGCGATGCGCGCGCGCGGCGCCCAGGTCACCGACCTGGTCGTGCTCATGGTCGCCGCCGACGACCGGGTCATGCCGCAGACCGTCGAGGCGATCGACCACGCCAAGGCCGCCAGCGTGCCCATCATCGTCGCCATCAACAAGATCGACCTGCCCGGCGCCCGCCCCGACCTGGTCAAGCAGGAGCTGGCGGCGCACGGCGTGGTGGTCGAGGAGTACGGTGGCAAGACGGTGGCGGTGGAGATCTCCGCCAAGAAGGGCACGAACGTGGAGAAGCTGCTCGAGATGATCGCGCTCGAGTCCGAGCTGCTGGACCTCAAGGCCGACGCCTCGCGCCGCGCGCGCGGCGCCGTGCTCGAGGCCCGGGTCGAGCAGGGGCGCGGCATCGTGGTCAGCGTGCTGGTGCAGTCGGGCACGCTGCGCATCGGCGACGCCTTCGTCGCCGGCCACAACTGGGGCCGCGTGCGCGCCATGTTCGACGAGCGGGGACGCAACGTGAAGTCGGCCGGTCCCTCGACGCCGGTCGAGGTGCTGGGCTGGGACGGCACCCCGGGCGCGGGCGACATCTTCCTCGCCTTCGACGACGAGCGCGAGGCGCGCGACCTGGCGGGCAAGCGCCAGGCGCTGCACCGCGAGCACGAGTTCAGCGCGGTGAGCAAGTTCCGGCTCGAGGACTTCCGCTCGCGCATGGAGCAGGGCGAGACGTCCGAGCTCAAGCTGCTCATCAAGGGCGACGTGGACGGCTCGGTCGAGGCGCTCTCCGAGTCGCTCGGCAAGCTGAGCAACGCCGAGGTCCAGGTCCGCATCATCCGCCAGGCCGTGGGCCAGATCTCCGAGTCCGACGTGCTGCTGGCGGCCACCTCGCAGGCCATCATCATCGGCTTCCACACCCGCCCCGACCCGCGGGCGCGCGAGCTGGCCGAGCGCGAGAAGGTGGACATCCGTCTCTACGACATCATCTACAAGGTCGTCGAGGACGTGCGGTCCGCCCTCGAGGGCCTGCTCAAGCCGGAGCTGAGGGAGGTCGTGACCGGAGCGGCCGAGGTGCGCCAGGTCTTCCGCCTCTCGAAGGCGGGCACCGTGGCCGGCTGCATGGTGGTCTCGGGCACCATCCCGCGCACCGGCAAGGTGCGGCTGCTGCGGGAGGGCGAGGCCGTGTGGACGGGCCGCATCGCCGCGCTCAAGCGGTTCAAGGACGACGTCAAGGAGGTCGCCAGCGGCTTCGAGTGCGGCATCAGCCTCGAGGGCCGCGACGACGTCAAGGTCGGCGACGTCATCGAGTCGTTCAGCATCGAAGAGCACGCGCGGACGCTCTAGCCGCCGGGGGCGCGGGCCATGTTCGTCGGGGTCGTGCGCATCGAGTTGCACCTGCCCGGCGCCACGTCGCTCAAGGACAAGCGCGCCGTGCTGCGGGGCCTGAAGGACCGCATCCGGCAGCGCACGCCGGCGGCGGTCGCCGAGGTGGACCACCAGGACCTCTGGCAGCGGGCCGCGCTCGGGGTGGCGGTGGTCTCCGGCGAGCGGCGCCAGGTCGGGGAGCTGCTGCAGGTGGTGCGCCGTCTCGCCGACGGCACGCCCGGGGCCGAGGTCATCGACTGGCAGGAGACATCGCTGTGAGGATCCGTCCCGAACGCGTGGCCGAGCGGATGAAGCGGGAGATCGCGGGCATCCTCGCCCACGAGCTGCGCGACCCGCGCCTGTCCAGCCTGGTGAGCGTGACCGACGTCGAGATCACGCACGACCTCTCCTGCGCGCGCGTGTTCGTGAGCGTGCTGGCCGCCGAGGACGAGCGCGACCGCGAGATCGCCACCCTGCAGCGCGCCGCCGGCTTCATCCGCCGCCAGCTCGCGCCGCGGCTGGGGCTGCGCGAGGTGCCCGAGCTGCGCTTCGTGCACGACGTCTCGATCGAGCGCGGCGCCCGCGTCGAGGAGATCCTCCGGCGCATCGAGCGCGGCGAGCCGGCCCCCGACGAGGAGGACGGCGAGGCGTGACCGCCGGACCGCCGGGGGACGCCGCCGCTCCGGCGGCCGCGCCGGAGGCCTGGGCGGGACTGCTGCGGGTGGACAAGCCCGCCGGCGTCACCTCGCACGACGTCGTGGACCGCGCGCGGCGGCGCCTGCGCGCCCGCGGCGCCGGGCACCTCGGCACCCTCGACCCCGGCGCCAGCGGCCTGCTCGTCCTCGCCCTCGGCGCCGCCACGCGCTGCGCCACCGTGTGGCAGGGCGGGGCCAAGACCTACGAGGGGGTGGTGCGCTTCGGCGTCGTCACCTCGACGCAGGACCTGCAGGGCGAGGTGCTCGAGCGGCGCCCGGTGGCGCTGACCGAGGCGCAGGTGCGGGAGGCGGCGGCCGCCCTCACCGGCGCCATCGCGCAGGTGCCGCCGATGGTCTCGGCGCTCAAGGTGGGCGGGCAGCGGCTCTACCGGCTGGCGCGGCGCGGCGAGACGGTCGAGCGCGCGCCGCGCCCCGTGCAGGTGCACGCGTGGGAGTGGCTGGCGTTCGACCTGCCCGAGGCGTCGTTCCGCGTCGTCGTCTCCGGCGGCACCTACGTGCGCACGCTGGCGCACGACCTGGGGGAGCGGCTGGGCCCCGGGGGGGCGCTCGCGAGCCTGCGGCGGCTGCGCAGCGAGCCCTTCGGGCTCGAGGGCGCGGTGACGCTGCGCGACCTCGACACGCTGACGCCCGCCGCGGCGCTGGCGCGGGCCGGGGTGCCGCTGGCCGAGGCGCTGCGCGTGCTGCCGGCGGTGACGCTCGACGCGGCCGCGGCGGAGGACCTGGGCCACGGCCGGCGCCCCGCGGTCGAGCCGGGCGGCGCCCCGGTCGGCGCCGGGCCGCGCTCGGTCGCCTTCTTCGGCCCCGGCGGGACGGCGCTGGCCCTGGGCGGGCTCGAGCCCGCCCAGGACGGCCGCGCGCTCGCCTGTCCCCGCGTAATCTTCCCGTGGGCGGTGCGGCAGGGGCGGCCGTGAGCGGCCCGGCGGCCGGCGCCGCGGTCGGCGTCGGCGTCTTCGACGGCGTGCACCTCGGGCACCAGCGCATCCTCGCCGCCGCGCGGGCGCGGGCGACGGAGGCGCCGCGCGGGCGCCCCGGCGGCCGCTGCGTCGTGGTCTCGTTCGACCCGCACCCCGACCTCGTCCTCGGCACGGCGTTCCACCCGCGCGCGCCGCTCACCCCGCTGGCCGAGCGGCGCGCGCGCATCGCCGCGCTGGGCATCCGCGAGCTGGAGGTCGTGCCCTTCACCCGCGAGCTGGCGGCGCTCGAGCCGGAGGTGTTCGTGGCGCGCCACCTCGCCGGGCCCTTCCGCATGCACACGCTGGTGGTGGGCGAGGGCTTCGCGCTCGGGCGCGGCCGCAGCGGCGACGTCGCGCGGCTGCGGGCCATCGGCGCGCGCGAGGGCTTCGAGGTGGTGGCGGTGCCGCTGCTCGAGCTGGACGGCGCGCCGGTGAGCAGCACGCGGGTGCGTGGCCTGCTCGAGGCGGGCCGGGTGGCGGAGGCGGCGCGGCTGCTCGGCCGGGACTACGACCTGCGCGGGCAGGTGGTGAGCGGCGAGGCGGTCGGGCGCACGCTCGGCTACCCGACCGCCAACCTGCGGCTGCACGAGGAGAAGCTGGTGCCGCGCGACGGGGTCTACGCGGCGCGGGCGCGCGTCGACGGCGCGGGCGGCCGGCTCCCGGCGGCCATGAGCATCGGGATGCGGCCCACCTTCGGCGGCTCGGTCCGGGCGCTCGAGGTCTTCCTGCTCGACTGGCACGGGGAGCTGGCGGGACACGACCTCGAGGTGGAGCTGGTGGACTGGGTCCGGCCCCAGGCGCGCTTCCCCGGCCCGGCCGAGCTGGCGGCGCAGATGGGCCGCGACGTCGAGGAGGTCCGCCGGCGGCTGGAGGCGGGCCCGGAGGCCGGCTGAGCCCGCTGACGCGGGGTCCGGCCCGGTCTTTGCCAAGGGGGCCGCGGGGTGGTATTTTCCGCTGTCCGCCCCGCTCGGGGCGGCTTCGCAACGCTCGGCCACGCGGGAGCTTGAACCCGGTGGCAGGGCCTATCACCCCCTTCGCAGATGGAAGGAGATCGTCGTGACGCTCTCCAAGGAGCAGAAGCTGGGGATCATCGGCAAGTTCAAGCTGCATGAAGGCGATTCGGGATCCCCCGAGGTCCAGATCGCCCTGCTCACCGAGAAGATCCACTACCTCACCGAGCACTTCAAGGTCCACAAGCGGGACCACGCCTCCCGGCGCGGCCTGCTCCGCATGGTGGGACAGCGGCGTCGGCTGCTGGACTATCTCAAGGCCACCAAGGTGGACCGTTATCGCAAGGTCGTGAAGGAACTGGGCCTGCGGCGCTAGCCGGGCCCGAACGCGGGAAGCGCCCGAACGACGCGGCGCTTCCCTTCGCGCGGGGGAACCGTTCCCCCGTCCGCGCCCCCGATGGACCGCTTCCCCGGGGAGCGCTTGTGGGTACCGGGCGGGTGCCCGGACCGAAAGGCGAGAGGACAGGACCAGTAGATGGAAGAGCAGAAAGTAGACGTGCAGCTGGGGGAGCAGACGCTCTCCATCCGGACCGGCAAGTGGGCCAAGCTGGCGGGCGGGTCCGCCGTGGTCCAGCTCGGCGGGACGGTCGTGCTGGTGGCGGCGAGCGCCGCCAAGGCCGCGAGCCCCGACCGGGGCTTCGTGCCGCTCACCGTGGACTACCGCGAGCGCACCTACGCCGCGGGCCGCATCCCGGGTGGCTTCTTCAAGCGTGAAGGCCGCCCCACCGAGAAGGAGGTTCTCTCCTCGCGGTTGATCGACCGCCCGGTGAGGCCGCTGTTCAACCAGGCGTTCCCCTACGAGACCCAGATCATGGCCACCGTCGTGTCCTCCGACCAGGAGAACGACGCCGACGTGCTGGCCCTGGTCGGGGCCTCCACCGCCATGTGCCTGTCGGACATCCCGTTCCCCGAGCCGATCGCCGGCGTGCGCGTCGGGCGCGTGGACGGGACGTTCGTCACGAACCCCACGTCCGCCCAGCTCGAGGAGAGCGACATGGACATGATCGTGGCGGGCACGGCGGACAACATCATCATGGTCGAGGGCGGCACGCGCGAGATCTCCGAGGCCGACCTGCTGGCCGCGCTCGAGTTCGCCATGACGCAGATCCGGCCGATCGTGGCGGCCCAGCGCGAGCTGGTGGCCCGCTGCGGCAAGGCCAAGCGGCCGCTGGTCACCCCGCCCGACACCGCCGAGCTGCGCGCGGCGCTCGAGCAGGACTACCGGGCCCGCCTCTCCCAGGCGATCCGCATCCCCGGCAAGGAGGCCCGCCAGGAGGAGGTGGACCGCATCACCCAGGAGGCGGTCGCCGCCCTGAAGGAGCGCTTCGCCGCGCAGGAGCTGTACATCGGCCGCATCCTCCACGACATCGAGCGCGACGAGCTGCGCCAGATGGTGCTGGGCGAGGGCGTGCGCGCCGACGGCCGCCGCGTGGACGAGATCCGCAAGGTGACGGTCGAGGTCGGCGTGCTGCCGCGCACCCACGGCTCGTGCCTCTTCACCCGCGGCGAGACCCAGGCGCTGGCGGTGTGCACGCTCGGCACCAAGCAGGACGAGCAGCGCATCGAGGAGCTCGAGGGGCAGTCGTGGAAGAGCTACATGCTCCACTACAACTTCCCGCCCTACAGCGTCGGCGAGGTGCGGCCCATCCGCGGCCCCGGCCGGCGCGAGATCGGGCACGGGGCGCTGGCGGAGCGGGCGATCGAGCCGGTGATCCCGGCCGACACCTCGTTCCCCTACACCATCCGCCTGGTGAGCGACATCCTCGAGTCGAACGGCTCGTCCTCGATGGCGACGGTGTGCGGCAGCTCGATGGCGCTCATGGACGCCGGCGTGCCGGTCAAGGCGCCGGTGGCGGGCATCGCCATGGGGCTGATCAAGGAGGGCGACCGGGTCGCGGTGCTGACCGACATCCTCGGCGTCGAGGACCACCTCGGCGACATGGACTTCAAGGTCACCGGCACGCGCGACGGCATCACCGCCTTCCAGATGGACACCAAGATCGGCGGCATCTCCTTCGACGTCCTCAAGGACGCGATGGAGCGCGCGCGCCGCGGGCGCGAGCACATCCTCGGCATCATGGCCACGGCGCTGGAGAAGCCGCGCGCCGAGATGTCGCCGTTCGCGCCGCGCATCACCATCATCAACATCCCGCCCGACAAGATCCGCGAGGTCATCGGGCCGGGCGGCAAGATCATCAAGAAGATCACCGAGGAGACCGGCGCCCAGATCGACATCGAGGACAGCGGCGAGGTGCGCATCGCGGCGATCAGCGGCGAATCCGGCCGCCGCGCCGAGGAGTTCATCCGCAACATCGTCGAGGATCCCGAGGTCGGCCGGGTGTACCAGGGCAAGGTGCGCAGCATCGTCACCTTCGGCGCCTTCGTCGAGATCGTGCCGGGGCGCGACGGGCTGCTGCACATCTCCGAGCTGGACTACCACCGGGTCGCGCGCACCGAGGACGTGCTCAACCTCGGCGACATGGTGATGGTCAAGGTCATCGGCGTGGACCGCGACGGCAAGATCAAGCTGTCGCGCAAGGCGTTGCTGCCGGAGCCCCCGGGCTACGTGGCGCCGCCGCCGCGCGAGGAGCGGGACCGGGACCGGGACCGCGACCGGGGCCGGGGCCGCGACCGCGACCGGCGCCGCTAGACCGCCGCACGCAGGACACGACCGGGTGGCAGGGCGACCTGCCACCCGGGCACGTTACGGGGGGTGGACGTGAGCGAGGACCGTTTGCGGAGGACCGTGCTGCCGTCGGGCCTCGTCCTGCTCAGCGAGCGGGTGCCGGACCGGCGCTCGCTGGCGCTCGGCGTGTGGGTGCGCAGCGGCGCCCGCGACGAGCCCGCCGACCTCTCGGGTATCTCGCACTTCATCGAGCACATGACCTTCAAGGGCACGGAGCGCCGCGACGCCCGGGCCATCGCCGCCAGCCTCGAGGGGCTGGGCGGGCACCTCGACGCCTTCACCGCGCGCGAGGAGGTCTGCTACTACGCCCGGGCCCTGGCCGAGCACCTCGGCGAGGTGGTGGACGTGCTGGCCGACATCGTCTGCCGCTCGCGCTTCGCCCCGGCCGAGGTGGACCGGGAGAAGTCGGTGGTGCGCGAGGAGATCGCCTCGGTCGAGGACAACCCCGAGGACAAGATCGGCGAGCTGCTGGTCGGCGAGGTCTGGTCGGGGCACGCGCTGGGGCGGCCCATCCTCGGCACGGCCGACTCGGTGGACGCCTTCGA
The DNA here is from genome assembly GCA_964608905.1 of uncultured bacterium. Classification (GTDB taxonomy): domain Bacteria; phylum Eisenbacteria; class RBG-16-71-46; order RBG-16-71-46; family RBG-16-71-46; genus JANXPZ01. Next base: position 7,917 of record CAZSQE010000034.1, read on the forward strand.
CAGCGACCGGCTGCGCGCCTACCACGGCAGCCGCTACCGGGCCGAGGACCTGGTGATCGCCGCCGCCGGCGCGGTCGAGCACGAGCGCCTGGCGGAGACCATCGCCGCGCACTTCGCGCCGCCGGCCGGAGCGCCGCTGCCGCTGTCGGGCCCGCCGGCGGGGTTCGTCCCGCGCGTGGGGCACGAGACCCGCGACGACCTGCACCAGCTCTACCTCGCGCTCGGCGCGCGGGGGCTGGGCTACGGCGACCCCGGCCGCTACGCCCTGGTCGTGCTGAACACGCTGCTGGGCGGGGGCATGAGCTCGCGGCTGTTCCAGAGCGTGCGCGAGGAGGCGGGGCTGGCCTACTCGGTCTTCTCGGCGGCCGACTTCCACCGCGAGACCGGGCTGGTCTCGATCCACCTCGGCGTGGCGCGGGAGCGCGCCCGCGAGGCGCTGCGCCGCGTGCGCGCGGAGCTCGAGAGCCTCGTCGGGGACGGGCCCACCGAGGCCGAGGTCGCCTCGGCGCGCTTCCAGCTCAAGGGCGGCGTGGTCATGGGGCAGGAGAGCGTCTCCAACCGCATGGTCCACCTCGCCCACGAGGAGCTCTACCGCGGCGCCTACGCCACGCCCGAGGAGCAGCTCGAGCGCATCCTGGCCGTGACCCGCGAGGACGTCACGGCGATGGCGCGGCGGCTGCTTCGCCCCGGCGGCTTCACCCTGTGCGCGCTCGGCCCCGCCGACGGCCGCCCGCTCGACGAGAGCGACTGGCCGGTCGGGGACTGACCGGCACGGGCCGTCCGCGCGCCCGCGCCCCCGGCGGGCGGTCGGCGGGTGGTCCGGGCCAGGCTCTGTCGGGGAACGCCCCGTGGAGCGCGCCGGGCACCCGGCGAAGCCGGGTCCGGCGTTCCCCGACCGGGCCTAGCGCTTCGCTCCGCACAGCTCGCGCAGCACCCCGCCCAGCCGGCGGATGCCCTCGGTGATGCGCTCCTCCGGCATGTTCGAGTAGTTGAGCCGCATGGTGTTCTCGTGCCCGCCGTTGGGGAAGAACGAGCCGCCCGGCACGAAGGCCACGTTCTGCTCGAGCGCGCGGGCCAGCGCGTCGCGCGCGCTGACCGCCGCGGGCAGCGTGACCCACAGGAACAGCCCGCCGCGCGGGCGCGTCCACGTGACCCCGGCGGGGAACTCGGCCTCGATGCCCGCCAGCATGGCCGCGCGCCGCCGCCGGTAGACCTCGCGGATGCGGGCGATGCCGGCGTCGAGGTCGAAGCGCTCGAGGTAGGCGAGCAGCTGGTACTGGCCCAGGGTCGAGGTGTTGAGATCGAGGCCCTGCTTGGCCAGCACGTACTTCTCGTAGAGGTCGGGTGGCGCGGCCAGCCAGCCGATGCGCATGCCCGGGCAGAAGATCTTGGAGAACGTGCCGAGGTAGACCACCGGCTGGCCCGCGGCCAGGGCCGACAGCGACGGCGGCGTGGTGCCCTCGAAGCAGAGCTGTCCGTAGGGGTCGTCCTCGACCACCACCAGGCCGTGGCGCGCCGCCACCTCGAGCACCGCGCGGCGGCGCTCGACCGTCCAGGTGCGCCCGGTCGGGTTCTGGAAGGTGGGGATGGCGTAGACGAACTTCGGGTTCCGGGCGGCGGCGATGCAGCGCTCCAGCTCCGCGGGGATCATGCCGTCGTCGTCCGTCGGCACGTCCACGAAGCGCGGCTGGTAGGCGCGGAAGGCGTTGATGGCGCCGATGTAGGTGGGGCTCTCGCACAGCACCTCGTCACCCTCGTCGAGGAACAGCTTGCCGGTCAGGTCGAGGCCCTGCTGCGAGCCGGAGGTGACGAGGACCTGCGAGGCGGCGAAGGCGGTGCCGAGGTCGCGGTTCATGCGGCGCGCGATCTGCTCGCGCAGCCCGGGGTGCCCCTCGGTGGTCGAGTACTGGAGCGCCTTCGTGCCCTCGCGCTCGAGCACGTCCGCCGCGACCTCCTTGAGGTCGGCGACGGGGAACAACTCGGGCGCCGGCAGCCCGCCGGCGAAGGAGATCACCTCGGGGCGCTGCGTGATCTTGAGCAGCTCGCGGATCTCCGAGGCCTTCATCACGTCCAGCCGGCGCGCGAATCGCGTGGTCATCGCATCCTCCTCGATCTCAGACGATGGGCCGCGTCGAGGCGGCCGCGAGTTCCGAGTCCTGGGTGTGTCCCACCTCCTGCCGGAGGGCGGCGGCGAGCCGGGTGACCCCGGCGCGGATCGCCGCCTCGTCCGGATGGGAGAAGTTGAGCCGCATGTACTCGGCCGGGGGCTCGTCGGCGAAGCAGGGCCGTCCCGGCAGGTAGGTGACGCCGGCCGCCGCGGCCCGCGCGAGCAGGCCCGGCGCGGACACGCCGCGCGGCAGCCGGCACCAGAAGTAGAAGCCGCCCTGCGGCCGCTGCCAGGTCAGGCCCGGCGCGGCCGCCTCCCGCAGCGCCGCGTCCATGGCGTCGCGGCGGCCCCGGTAGGCCTCGCGCACCGTGCGCACGTGGACCGCCATGCGGCCCTCGCGCACGAAGCGCTCGAGCACCCACTGGCCGAGGGTGTTGGCGTGCAGGTCGGCGGTCTGGCGCGCGAGCGCGAACTGGCGCACCACCGCGCGCGGGGCGACGAGGAAGCCGAGCCGCATGCCGGGGAAGAGCAGCTTCGAGAAGGTCGAGAGGTAGAGCACGTTGCCCGACGGGTCGAGCGCGCGCAGCGAGGGGACCGGCTCGCCCTCGTAGCGCAGCTCGGAGTAGGGGTCGTCCTCCAGCACCGGCACCTGGAAGCGCCGGGCCAGCGCCAGCAGCTGCAGGCGGCGCTCGAGCGGCAGCACGGTGCCGGAGGGGTTCTGGAAGGTGGGCAGCGTGTAGATGAGCTTGGGCCGGAAGCGGGCCAGCGCGCTCTCGAGCACGTCGGTGCGCATGCCGTGCTCGTCGGCCGGCACGCCGATGAGCCGCGCCCGCGCGCCGCGGAAGGTCTGCAGCGCCCCGATGAAGGACGGCTGCTCGACCACCACCGTGTCGCCGGGATCGAGCAGGATGCGGGCGGCCAGGTCGAGGCCCTGCTGCGAGCCGGACAGCACCATCACCTCGGCGGGCGAGCAGCGCACGCCGCGCGCCGCCATCATCCGCGCCAGCGTCTCGCGCAGCGGCGTGAGCCCCTCGGTGGGGCTGTGCAGCAGCGCGGGGGGCCCGACGTCGGCGAGGACCGCCGCGAACAGGGCACGCAGCTCGTCGAACGGCAGCAGGTCGGCGGCGGGCATGCCGAAGGAGAGCGGGATGACGTCGGCGCGCTCGGTGAGGCGGAGCAGGTCGCCGACCAGCGGGTCCTGGTAGGCGGAGGCGGCGGCGCCGAAGAGCTGGCGCCACGGCAGCTCCTGGTCGCCGTCCGCCCGTCCGGCCGAGCCGTCGAGGGAGGTGACGGTCGTGCCGCGCCCGACGTGGGCGTCGATGAGGCCGTCGGCCCGCAGCTCCTGGTAGGCGATCAGCACCGTGCTGCGGCTGACCCGCAACGCCTGCGCGAGCCGGCGCTCCGGCGGCAACCGGAATCCGGCGGGGAGCCTGCCGGCGAGGATGAGGTCGCGGACCTGCCGGGAGATCTGCCGGTAGATGGGCTCGCGGCTCGTGCGGTCGATGGAGAGCTCCAACGCCCCCTCCATGAGATCCAGTTCGTTCAGCTGATTGGTACCGTCCAATAGCCATGATAACGCTCGATTGACCCGGCGCAAGGTCCGTTTGAACTCGGCTGAAGAGTGCCAATCTTGCCTATTGGACTGATTGGATTGGTGTTTTCGTGCTTGATTGGCCTGACGACATGACCAGTTCCACAGCCCGTGGTGGCGGCTACAGGCCGTTCCGTGGTGGGTTTGACATGGGGATGGCCCGTCCACATAGTCGCCGCATGACGCCGACACCCGCCCCGGCTCCGGAATTGCATCCCGACGACCGGTCATGAGCCCGATCCGTTTCCCGAAGCCGGGTTGGCCCGCGCGGGCCGGGGCGCCGCGCCCCGGGCG
>CAZSQE010000035.1:0-11793 GCA_964608905.1 uncultured bacterium
AGCCATGTCTACGCCCAGCGCGTCACGAGCGCGGGCGAGCCGGCCTGGGCTCTGGATGGAGTCCCGGTGTGCCCGGGCCGCGCCGTCCAGAAGGTGCCGGCCATCGCCGCCGATGGGACCGGTGGCGCGTTGATCGTCTGGCAGGACGGCGTCGGGGATGCCCGGGACCTCTACCTGCAGCACCTGTCCTCGGCGGGCACGCCCGTGGCGGGGGCGGGCGACTGTGGCGCGGCACTCGTCACCGTGCCGGGCGCCCAGTTGAACCCCGTGATGGCCGGGGACGGACAGGGTGGGGCGGTCCTGGTGTGGGAGGACCGGCGCGAGGATGCGGCTGGCCTCCATGCGCTGCGCCTGGATGCCCACGGGCAGGCGGTCGCCGGCTGGCCGGCGCAGGGAGCACCGGTCTCCACGGCGGCGGGGCGTCAGCGCTGGCCGGTCGTGGTGGGGGACGGCTCCCAGGGGGCCATCGTGGCCTGGTGCGACTCGGTGGGCGTCCGCGCTCAGCGGGTGACGGCGGCTGGCGCGATGGCGTGGAGTGCGAGCGGAGTGCTGGTCCACGCCCTGGGTGGCCAGTTCTCGCAGCCGGCGGTGGCGAGCGACAGCAGCGGCGGGGCGATCGTGGCGTGGGAGGACCCTCGGAATGGCACGGGCGACATCTACGCCCAGCGCGTGACCGGCGCTGGGGCCGTGGCGTGGGCCGAGGGCGGCGTGCCGGTCTGCATCGCCGCGGGAGAGCAGTACTCCGTGTCCCTGACTCCCGATGGCGCGGGAGGCACCCTCGCCACGTGGGTGGACGACCGCGTCGAGGCGGCGTCGGTGTACCTCGCGAGCCGGGTGGCCCGCATCGTCGCCGCGGTGACGCTGGAGACGGTGGTGGTGGGGCCGGGACGCGCCACGTTGACGTGGCGAACGAGCACGGCGGACGGCCGGGCGTTCCGGTTCAAGCGACGACTGGGTGAGGGGGAGTGGGAGGTGCTGGGCGAGCTGACACCCCAGGCGGAAGGACTGCTGGTGGGAGAGGACCGCACCGTGCCGGCAGGCAGCCGGGCGCAGTACGGCTTGGCCGTGGCCCTGAGCGACATGGAGGAGCTGCAGCTCGCGGCGGTGTCGGTGCTGATCCCGTTGCCGAAGCCGCTGGCCCTGCGGTTCGCGCGCTGCGAGGAGGAGGGGCGGGTGGTGCGCGTGGCGCTGACGCTCGAGACCGACGATGCCGCGCGGTTGGAGCTCTTCGACGTGGCCGGGCGGCGGGTGATGTCCCGGGAAGTGGGCTCGCTGGGCGCGGGGGAGCACGAGGTCCGGCTCCCGCTGCCCGGGCACGCGCGGGCGGGCGTGTACTTCCTGCGCTTGCGGCAGAACCGCGTGACGCGCACCGACCGTGTGACGGTGCTGCGATGAGGGGGCCCGGGATGCAGCGCGCGCTGGCCGTGGCCCTCCTCGTGGCCGGGATCACGCTGACCGCGGGAAACATCGTGGGGCCGTCGGGGGCGAAGCGTGACGGGGGCCGATCCCTCGGCAGCAAGGGCCGGACCGAGTCGCCCGTGGTGGGGCGTGCAGGGGGCAGCACCACACCCGTGCGCCCCGTCGGAGCCTCGCCGGTCCGACCCGGCGTGACCCTGATGACCGTGCAGGTCACGAGCGGCCCCGACACGGCGGTCGTGCTCGAGTCCAGCCGGTACACGAGCACCTCCTCCACGGGCTGGACGTACTTCGTCGTGGACTTCGACATCAGCGACTACGACGCGACGCGGCGGCACGAGTTCCGGATCACCAACGGAGACCCGAACGGCTCACACCGCATCACGCAGTTGAGCCTGACCCTGAACGGCACGGCGGTGCTGAACACCTACGACGTGACGGGCAACATCGGCTACCTCGTCAAGCTGGCCAAGCCCTTGGAGAGCAACCAGCTCTACGTCGCCCTGAAGGGGCCGGTGGGCAACCACGTGGACATCGACATGGTGAGCATGCCGGATCCGTCGTACGTAGTGCACGGGCCGACGCAACTCACGCTATCCGAGACCACGACCATCGGCGAGATCTTCGACGGCGAGTTCGGGATGGCGGACACCGCCAGCGGGCCCTACGTGTTGACCTTGACCAACGGAGCCCCCAACGGAGCCCAGCGGGTCACGAGTGCGGCCATCTACCTGAACGGCAACCTCGTCGTCCAGGGCTCGGAGTGCGGGCTGGGAACGGCGAGCCTCTGGCGGCAGGTGTCGCTGGATCCAGGCAACGACTACATGGTCATCCTCAAGGGAAGCGAGGGGGCCTACGTCAGCCTGCGCTTCGACGCGACGGACATCACGGCGCCGGCGTTGTCGGTGACGCTGCCGGTGGCCGGCACGAGCTACGTGGACTCGTCCGGGATCTGGGTGAGGGGGATCGTCGCCGACGAGACTCCGGGTACCGTGCGGGTGGACACCCTCACGGCGCACACCACGACCGCGCCGACGACGAGCTTTGCGGACTCGCTCACACTGCCGGCCGACGGGAGCTATCGGATCACGATCCGGGTGACCAACAGCGCCGGGTTCACGACCGAAGTCGTGCGGACCGTGATTCGGGACACGCAGGCCCCAGTCCTATTGGTAAGCCGGCCAGCATCGAGCCCGGACTCCATCAGTGCGGACTCGCTCACCATGACGGTCTCGGGAACCTGGGTGGATTCGACGCCCACGGTTGTGACCGTGGATGATGTGGCCGCCACCGCATGGTCTGACAGCTTCAGTTGCCCCTATCTGCTGGACTACGGCTCCAACCGCATCGTGGTCCGTGCCACGGACATGGCGGGAAACACCGCACAGATCATGCGGGTGGTGTCCCGGCACACCTGGAATGAGCCGGTCGCGGTGGGCACGAACCTGGTCGTGCAGAGGGCGGGCGCACTGGATGCGACCTGCATCACGCCCTTCCACGAGAGCGTGAAGTTCCTGTACGACACCAGCAATCCCGTGCAACGGGATGTCCTGCCTGAGAGCCTGCGTACGGACCAAGTGGCTGTCGTCCGTGGCCGCGTGACGTCCCGGGACTTCGGTGCCTTGCCGAACGATACCGTGCGGGTACTGGGGCACGATGAGTACGGCTACACGACCTCTCGAGAGGACGGCACCTTCGACCTCGTGGTGAACGGCGGAGGCCCGCTCACGCTGCTCTTCCACAAGGCCGGCTACCTGGACGCCCAGCGACAGGTGACACCCGTATGGCAGGACTATACGTATCTGGATGACGTGGCGATGGTCGGCATGAGCGCTCGCACCACCGTCGTGGACTCGGCGACGAGTTGTGTCGCGCGCGGGCGCTTCGCGACGGATGGCAACGGCGATCGCGAGATCCGCGTGTTGTTCCCGCGCGGGTTGCAGACGACCGTGGCCGCTGGTGAAGATACGGTCGTCGTGACCCAAGCGCGCGTCCGGGCTACGGAGTTCACGATCGGCAGTGATGGCCCGCAGAGCATGCCGGCCCCGCTGCCGCCGCGCACCGCCTATACCTACTGCGTGGACCTTCGCCTTGATGAGGCGGATTCGATCGCGACCGCGGCGCAGGTGACGAATGCACAGGCGAGCTTTTCGGGCTCCGTGCCCTGCTACGTCAGGAACTTCCTCCACCTGCCCGTTGGCACCGCCGTACCAGCCGGCTACTACGACCGGGAGTCGGGTTCTTGGAAGGCCTCGCGCGACGGTGTCATCCTGAAGATCGTCGGTGCCAGCGCGACCGGGGACACGGCCCTGATCGACTCCCGCGGGACGGACGCCCCGGATCCGCAGAGTCGCCTCGACAGCCTGGGAATCACGCCTGACGAGCTCGTGCAGATCAAGTCGCAGTACGCGGTCGGCGACACCATCTGGCGCGTGCCCGTGGATCACTTCAGCCTCTGGGACTTCAACTTCAACTACGCCGCCATGCAGGAGCAACTGAGCGGCGCCGCCGGCCGGGCCATGCAGCAGCTCGGTCTGCTTGGGGGTGCGTGCGAGGTCCAGGGGTCGATCATCGAGTGTGAGAATCGCGTGCTGGGCGAGAGGGTGCCCGTGATCGGCACCCCGTACTCGCTCAACTACCGGAGCTTCAGGGCCCCGGGGGACAAGGCAATCCGGACGGTCCGTGTGCCCGTGCTCGGGCAGACCGTCCCGGAGGGGCTGAAGAAGATCATCGTGCAGGTGGATGTTGCCGGCCAGCGGCTGGCCCAGCAGTTCTGCAGCACCTGCGACGATCCGATCGAGGCTGACGCCGTCGCGACCATTCCATGGGATGGTCGCGATGTGTACGGCCGCACGGTGCCGGGGTCCGTCACCGCCACCGTCAACGTCGGGTACCGCTTCGATGTCGCGTACACCGGCGGCTCGGGTGGCGAGTCCTTCGACAACGTCAACGCCAATGGCGAGACCCAGTTGGGCCTGGTCACCTACGACCGCCAGATCGGCCGGACGCTGTGGATTCGGCAGGCCGTCAGTCTGGGTGCGCCCACGGCGGCCTCGGATGGCCTCGGTGGCTGGACCCTCAGTCCTCACCACCTCTTCGATACCAATGGGGCGGGCACGGTGTACCTCGGCGACGGCTCGCTCATCCTGGGCGACAAGCTGAGGCCGATGTGCTGGCAGTTGATGGGCAACGGCGTATGCACGGGCAACGATGGCGAGACCCTGCACGACACGCGGGTCAGCCCCGCAGGCCTGGCACTGGGCCCTGACGGCAGCCTCTACGTCGCCGACAACTGTCGCGGGGCCATCCTCAAGATCCTCCGTGATGGCACGCTGCTCAGGATTGCAGGGCAGACCCAGCCGGGAGAGTACGTTGGCGACGGTCCGGCCACGGCCACGCCCCTCGAGGCGTTGACGGGGCTCGCGCTGGGATCTGACGGCACCGTGTACTTTGCGTCGTGGCCTGCGTCCAAGACGAGGGACCACATGATGGTCGGGCGTGTGACGCCGGACGGGAGCATTGAGAGGATCATCTCGGGTAGCCTGACGAGTCCCTATGGCGGGGGGGATGGACTGCCTGCGAGCCAGGCGTGGATCGCGGACCCACGTGCGCTGGCCGTCGGCAGTGATGGCAGCCTGTTCATCGCCACCGGAGATGACTACAAGGTGAGGCGGATAGCGCCGAACGGGGTCATCTGGACGTATGCGGGGACGGGAACCTCAGGCAACTCAGACTCAACCGGCATGGCGACGCAAATCAGGTTGAACATGCCCTATGGACTCACCGTTGACGGTGACGGGAACTTGTACATCTGCGAGGGTGGCGTTCATCGTGTCCGACAGGTGGCTCCCGACGGGATGATGACGGTGTTCGCCAGAGGCGGGCTGGATTTCACGCCAATGGACCTCTCCTTCGCGCCGGATGGGGCAGCCTACATCGGCAGCTATGGGCAGCCAGTCGGGCTTGTCTGGCGTCGCGACGTCGATGGTGGGCTGATGCCCATCGCGGGTGGCGCAACGCCCCCTACGAACGTCAACGGCATCCCGGCCGCGGCTGCAGCGCTGCGGCCGACGCACATCGCCGTCAACCCCGAGGGCTCATACTACGTCTCATCGGGCAACTTCATCTTCCGCATTGCGCGGACCCTCGTGACGGCGAGCGAGGAGGAGTTCGCGATTCCCAGCTCGGACGGCAGCGAACTCCACTACTTCAGTGCCGCCATCGGCACGATAGGGCGTCACCTGCGGACGCGGGACGCATTCACCGGTGCGATCCGCCATAGCTTCGGCTACGATTCCGAGGGGCGCCTGAGTTGGGTCAAGGACCCGGCGGGCCTGACGACGAGCATCACCCGCGAGGGAACGGACATCGCAATCGAAGGACCGTTCGACCACGAGACGAAGCTGACACTGGACGGCAACGGACACCTCGCGTTGGTCGAGGATCCGCTGCACCGGGGGCTCTCGATTTCGACGAGATCGGACGGACTTCTGGATAGCTTGGAGGATGCGCGGCACTACAGGCACGGATTCAGGTACACCAACGACGGACGTCTGGAGCGCGACAGCGACCCTGCGGGCGGGTCTCAGTCGTTGGCGGCTGTGCGCGAAGGCATCACGACTACGGTGACACGCGCCACCGCCGAGAGCCGAGTCACCGAGTACCGCGTGACGGATCAGACGGATGGCACCCGTCAACGGGCTGTGACCGCGTTCGCGACCAGTGGGTATCCCTTGCGCACGGTGCAGAGTGATTCCACCGACATGCAGGTCCGTACGCTGTTGCCGGATGGCACCAGCATGGTGGACAGCATCTGGGCCAGCCCGAGGTTCGGCATGACTGTGCCGGTTGTGCGGCGGAACACGGTGCGGTTGCCGAGCGGGAAGACCCGCATCGTGGACGTCCAGCGAGCCGCGCTCAACGGGTTTGATCCGCCGTCGACGCCTGGCACGTGGCGCGAGGAGGTTAGCGTCAACGGCCAGACCCCGTGGCAGGTCGAGTTCGAGAACAGCGCGAACGGCCTTATCCTGCGTGCTACGAGCCCGTTGAACCGCACGTCGGTGATGACCGTAGACACGGCGGGGCGCCCCTTGACCTTCAGCATCGATGAATTGGCGCCGATTGAATACGCATACAACGATCAGGGATTACTGATTCACAGTCAGCAGGACAACCGGGCTTGGCGTTACGCGTACGATGATTCAGGGCGTATCGAGAGCGCCACGGACACGCTAGGGCAGGTCACGCGGTTCAGACACGACGCCGCCGACCGCCTCACCGAGTTGAAGTCACCGGACCTACGGACCACCGCCCTTGATTACGACGACAACGACAACATGCGGAGCATCACGCCTCCGGGACGACCTGCCCACGAGTTCGGCTACACGCCCGTCGACCTTGTGGAGAGCTACACGCCCCCCGCGGTAGACGAGGGCCCGACTACAACGGCACAGGGATACGACCTGGACGGACTCCTGACCTCAGTGACGCCCCCGGGGGAGGACGGCATCACCGTTGGCTACGAGCCCGGGACCGATTGGCCTGCGACCATCACAACGGACCGAGGCACCGTGGAATTCAGCCACCTTGCTACTGGGCAGCTGTATACCCTGAGCACTCCGGACACGATCATGCTCACCTACGGCTACGACGGTCCGCTGCAGACGTCGGAGGCTTGGAGCGGCAGCGTCGGTGATCACGAAGTGGCGGTGTCCTACGACGGGCAGTTCCGCCCGGAGACTCAGAGCGTAGACGGGGCCAACACAGTGACGTTCCGCTACGACCTGGACGGTCTCTTGGTGGGAGCGGGCGTGGACAGCCTGTACCGGCAGGCGAGCACGGGGCTGATTGACAGCACTGACTTGGCTGGTTTCAACGTCGTGAGCAGCCAGGACTACGACGTCTTCGGGGCGCTGGCGAACGTGCGCTACACATGGTCGGGCGGCTCATTCCTGCAGAGCGTGGCCAGGGACCCCCTCGGTCGGATCACCAGGCTGCAGGAGGTCGGCTTCGGTGCAGACGTGACGTACGGCTACCGCTACGACGAGGCGAGGCGGCTGTTCGCGGTGACGACGGACGGGGACACGACGGCGCGGTACCGGTACGACGCCAACGGCAACCGGACGTGGGCATGGTTCGCGAACGACAGCACGGTGACCGCCTGGTACGACGCGCAGGATCGGCTCGACTCGCTGTGGGTGGTGGGGCAGGACACGAGCCGAGTCCACTACGCCTACACTGCCGCGGGGGAACTGCAGCAGCGGGTGGCGGGCACGGACACGACGCGCTACGCCTACGACGCGCTCGGGAGCCTGCTGCAGGTGGTGCAGCCGACAGGGGACACGATCCGCTACCTGGTGGATGGGCGGAACCGACGGGTGGGCCGGCAGGCGAATGGAGCCTGGACGCACCGCTGGTTGTACGGGAACCAGTTGAACGTGGTGGCGGAGCTGGACGGTGCCGGGGCGTTGGTGGCGCGCTACGTGTACGGGACGCGGGGGCACGTGCCGGACTACGTGGTGCGGGGGGACAGCACGTACCGGCTGGTGACGGACCAGCTGGGGAGCGTGCGGGCGGTGGTGAACGCCACCACCGGAATCGTGGCAGAGCGGATCGACTACGACGCGTGGGGCAACGTGACGCTGGACACGAACCCGGAGTTCGTGTGCCAGGGCTACGCGGGAGGGTTGCGGGACGAAGCGACGGAGCTGGTGCGGTTCGGGGCGCGGGACTACGACCCCGGCGTCGGACGGTGGACGTGCAAAGACCCGATCGGGTTCGCGGGCGGATTGAATCGCTATGGATACGTTGGCGGGAATCCAATAGACGCCAGCGACCCAACGGGACTCGCTGCGTACATCCTGCTATCGGAATCGGGGACGCGATCAATTGGCCCCCTGAGCTTCGAGGGTGGCCCCATCCTAGTCATCGATCCGCAATCGGGCGCGGTGCATCAGTTCATGTATGCGGGTGTCGGCCTTGGATTCGGGTTTGGCTGGGCACTAACGACCGAGCTCGGTGCGGTCGAGCTAGGCAATCCGTGCGATATTGCAGGCATAGGACTAGCAGCATCAGCGTTTGCTGCAGCTGGAAGGGGAGTGAGCGGGCAAGTCGTTGGGCAATTCCCCGGAAACAGGCCCTATCTTGGCCTGAGCCTAGGCGTGTCGGGTGGAGCCGGCGCTAGCATGTCGGGGCTGATAACGGGCACAAGGTACACAGGGACCATCAATGCGTCACAGTTGCCCGGTAGGGTCAGGCGGGCTGTGGAAGACTACATCCGTCGCGCAGGCAGATGACCATGGCCCCCGTGGACGTGCGGTTCCTCGGATTGCAGGCGCCGATCGTGAGAATGGGGGCAGCGAACTTCGTACTGGTCGCTGCGGGAGCACTTGGGTGCGCCGCCTATGCAGCAAGCCGGACGGTTGGTGCTGGATGGGCGGTGGCGGTCGTCGTGGCGGCCGTCGCCGCTGGCGTCTGCGTGCGATACTACGTTTCATTCGTCTGCCGCATAGAAGTCACTGATTGCGCTTTGACATGCGAGCATGCGTGGACACGATGGACTACTGCAGTGGCTGGGATCCGAGTGGTAACCGTGCGCACTAGGGGCGCGTGGGCCATCGGCGAGTTGATATGCCGTGCTGCCGATGGGAAGCTACACGTAGCGCGGTGGGTGATGCCGGTGCGGGTATCTGGAGATCTTGGCCGAACGGCAGACGCGCTCAGGGGAGCCTTGAAGGAACAGGGCGTCATCGTGAAATAGCGTGCCACGGGAAGACGGTGAGAGATGAACCGCGCCGGGTTTCCCGGAGGCTCCATTCCTTGCGAGAATGAAGCGACACCGAGCCGGACCGGCGTCATCCACTCCCCGCCATCGCGTGGCTTGCCGGCTCGCGGGCGCCGCCTCTCTGGCCCGCCGGGTCACGGTCCCGACGACCGGACGGCCGCCTCGGGCCACCGGGTCTCGTCCCACCGTGGAGGCCCGGTGCGCCGTCTCCGGCGCGCCGGCGCCCCGCGCGGTTCGCCTACTTCGCCCGTGCCCCCGCGTCGAGGAAGCGGCGGATGGCGGCGTACTGCCCGTCGGCGTCCAGCCCGGCCTCGTGCAGCACCGCCGCGCCGGTGCCGCTGCCGAGGTAGTGGCCGCGGGAGTAGGCGTGCAGGCTGGCCGCGCGCCCGCGATCCGAGCGCACCCAGCGGTAGGTCGTGGCCAGGGTGAAGCCGGTGATGGCCATGGCCTCCCTCGCGCGCGCCTCGGGGAAGATGCGCTCGCGCTCCGCGGCGTCCAGCGTGTCGAACAGCTCGGCGCTGGCCACGTAGTAGACGTCGAGGTCCACGCCCTCGCGCTCGAGCCGCGGCAGCACGCCGGCGGCGAAGGCGAGCGTCACCTCGCTGCCCTGCAGCACCAGCGCGGCGTCCGGCCTGCCCTGCGGCGCGCGCAGGCGGTACACGCCGCTGCGCGCCGCCTCGGCCGGGGCCAGCCCCAGCCGCGCGCGGTCGGGCACCGTCTCGTTGGGCCGCGTCACGAACGGCGCGAACACCGCCGGGCGCTTCGCCAGCGCCGCGGCGGTGAGCGGCCACAGCTCGGCCGGGTCCCACGGCGTGGCGGTGATGGCCGTGCCGGGCGGGAAGTTCTCCTGCAGCAGCTGCAGCGCCTGCGGGTCGGCGTGGGTCGGGCCGTCCTCGCCGGTCTTGATCCCGGCGTGCGCGCACAACAGGACCACGGTGCGGTACGGGCCGACGTGGATCTCGACCGACTTGCCCTTCGCCTTCGCGGGCGTGAATTCCCACTGGCGGACGGCGTCGAGGGCGGCCTTGTCCAGGTCGGGCGCCAGCCCCTTGCCGGGCAGGACCGAGACCTTCGCCGGCCGGCCCTGCCGGTTCACGAGCGCCTGCAGGAACGAGGCGTTCGCGCCGGTCGTGGTCGCCTCGGCGGCTGTCACCGTGCTCGCTTACAGCCACCCGAGCGGCGACCCCGAGCCCTCGGAAGGAGACCCTGCGACCACCAAGCGGGCAGTCCAAGCTGGGGAGCTGTTCGGAATCACGGTGCTCGATCACGAGATCGTGGCTGGCCGGACGGCAGCTTCCCTCCGGGCATGGCAGCTGTTGACGTCGCTACGCGGAGTGGCCGAGTCGGTGGTCACCCCGGCGCTTCATTGTGGCCCAGGGGATTCACCGGGAGTCAGGCGAGCGCGGAGGTCGTGAGGTGAGGTGCCGAACAGCCTCCGTGCCGCGACCCTGAGATTCGGGCACACTGGCCTGGGCTGCTTCGAAGCTCCTTGACATGGCGTTTGCAGCCACCACATTATCGGCACGGTTCTGGGGGGGGAACCAGGCAGGGATTCACGCACGAGACGGTCTCGGTCCCCGACCCCATGAGCGCCGGCCCTCTGCCGGCAGCTTAGGCTGTGCCCACTCGGTCCTTGCGCAACCAACTCAGGCCGCCCGGCGAGCCCCCGAGCTCGACCCGGAGGGTGGCGCATCGTGACGGGTCTTCCTCGACTCGGGAGACGGCTTGTCGCATCGGCTGCTGACAAGGGCCGGTGCGGCAATGGGGGCCCCCGCCGACACCGGTGGCGCCACGGCTCGCCATCGCTGGCGGCATCTCCCAAGCGCGCCTGCCTCTCCGTTCAGGACGTGGAGCGGGAGCACAGTCGTCCGCTACGCGTCGCGGCGCTCGCATGCTCAGGCTCGAGATCCCCACGGCAGTACGGCTTCTCCTGTCTCCCATCGACTTGGTCGCTACCGCGGCTCACAGCAGGTCAATCCTCGGAGGAATCCTGATGGTCGCCCGCAGGGTCGCGCTCCTGCTTGCTGCCGCTGTCGTGGCCTGGACACCGATATCTGCAACAGGCGCGCCCGAACGTGGAGCGAAATCCTCGGGTCCTCGGTCGCCGCGGGAAGAGCCCTTCGGCAGACTCCCGACCCCGGTGCGGAACACCGTCGGTGACAACGTGAAGTCAGCGGACGCAGCACCGGCCATCACGGAATCCGGGGCTGCCGCGGTCGTGGCGGACTCGCTGCCTGGCGTGGATGCCCAGTGCACCGACTTCCGCAGCGGACTCGCGCTGGCGATCCAGGCGCAGCACCTGCTGGCGAGCGGCGACATCGCGCCGGAGTGGAGTCCCGATCAGCCCCACTTCTGCCTCGGTGCGGCGCAAGGCGTGGCAGCGAAGGCGATCGGGGATGGCGCCGGCGGGGCCATCGTCGTCTGGGTAGACACGCGCATGGGCGATGGCGACATCTACGCCCAGCGCTTCTGCGGACCCGACTCACTCGCCCCCGGCTGGCCGGAGGACGGGGTGCCGGTGTGCGTGGCGCGCGGGTCGCAGTACGGCACGGCGGTGACCACGGACGGGGCGGGCGGGGTGATCGTGGCGTGGG
>CAZSQE010000036.1:0-11776 GCA_964608905.1 uncultured bacterium
CGGGGTGGGCCGCCCCGCCGGGCGGCCCACCCCGCGCCCGCTACGCCGTGGGGCCGCCTTTCGTCCGCTCCGCGGCCGCGCGCTTGAGCCCGAGGAAGACGGTCTCGGGGTCGAGCGGCAGCTCGAAGAACTCCACGCCGGTGGCGTAGGCCAGTGCGTTCCCGACCGCACCCGGGATGGAGATCATCGGGTGCTCGGCCACGCCGCGCGCGCCGTACGGGCCCTCGGGGTGCGGCGTCTCGACGAACATCTGCTCCATCTCGAGCGGCACGTCCTTGGCGGTCGGGATCTTGTAGTCGGTGAAGGTGTTGTTCACCAGCCGGCCGTGGTCGAAGACGAACTTCTCCATGATGGCCGAGCCCAGCCCCTGCACCACGCCGCCGATCACCTGCATGCGGCACTGCTGCAGGTTGATGACCTTGCCGGCGTCGAAGGCCGACACCAGCCTGAGCACCTGGATGTGCCCGGTGTCGGTGTCCACCTCCAACTCGATGCCGTGCGCGCCGTAGGTCCAGTTGAGCGCCGGCCGCCCCTGCCCCGTCTCCGGGTCGAGGTTGGTGAGCCCGTGCGCGATGTAGCGCCCCTTGCCGATGACCGGGCCGCCGATGCTGTGCCCGTCGGGGAACGAGTAGCCGAGCACGAACTTCGCGTAGTCGAGCTTCGTCTCCGGCTTCCCCTTCACCCACACCCGGCCGTCGCCGCACTCGATCTCGCCCGGCGGCACACCGAAGGCCTCGCCGGCCACGGTGCGGATCTGCTCGAGGCACTCCCGTGCCGCCTGGATGACGGCATTGCCACCCATCACCGTGAAGCGGCTGGCCACCGTCTGCCAGTCGAAGGGCGTGAAGTCGGTGTCGCTGTCCCACGGCACCCGCACCTTCTCGAGCGGGATCCTGAGCTCGTCCGCGGCGATCTGCGCCAGCGCCGTGTAGGTGCCCTGCCCGTAGTCCACCCCGCTCACCAGCAGGTTGGCCGAGCCGTCGCCGTTGAACAGGATGGTGGCCGAGCACGAGGTGTAGGTCGGCATGGCCGGCGCCTTGTGCAGCATGGCCACGCCCTTCGCCCGGCGCTTGCCCGAGCCCGGCGCGGCCGGCGGCTGCGGCGATTCCTTCGGGTCCCAGCCGATGGCCTCGCTCACCAGGCGCAGGCACTCCTCCGGCCGGCCGTGGCCGGCGGTGAAGGG
Source organism: uncultured bacterium (assembly GCA_964608905.1). Classification (GTDB taxonomy): domain Bacteria; phylum Eisenbacteria; class RBG-16-71-46; order RBG-16-71-46; family RBG-16-71-46; genus JANXPZ01. Next base: position 1,184 of record CAZSQE010000036.1, read on the forward strand.
CTCGCCGGTGATGGTGGTCTCGCCGACGCGCAGCAGGTTCCGGCGGCGGAACTCGACCGGGTCCATGCCGATCGCGCGCGCCACCAGGTCCATGTTGCGCTCGATGCCCCACAGCACCTCGAGGTGGCCGAAGCCGCGGTAGGCGGTGCCGTGGATCTTGTTCGTGTAGATCACCATCGAGTCGAGCTTGCAGTTCGGCACCACGTAGGGTCCCGCGCCCGAGTAGGCCGCGGCGCGCCCGACGTTCACGCCGTAGTCGGCGAAGGCGCCGGCGTCCCACAGGTAGGTGGCCTCGAGCGCCGTGATGCGCCCGTCCTTCGTCACGCCGGTGCGGATGACGCTCTCCAGCCCCTGGCGCGACGGCAGCGTGTTGAACTCCTCCTCGCGCGTCGCCGCCAGCTTGACCGGCCGGCCGCCCGCCGCCTTCGACAGGCAGTAGACCAGCGGCTCGAGGTGGATGCCGGCCTTGCCGCCGAAGCCGCCGCCGACGTACGGGATGCGCACGCGGACCTGCTGCATCGGCAGCCCGAAGGTGCGGCAGAACAGCGTGCGCACGGTGAACGGCGACTGCGCCGAGGTGACGATGTCCACCTCGCCGTCCGCCCTGGCCGTGACGATGGCGGTGTGCGTCTCCATCGGCACGTGCTGCACCGGCGGGTTCTTGAAGCGGAACTCGAGGACGCGGTCGGCCTCGGCCATGCCCCGCGCCGTGTCGCCCTTGCGGATCTTCTGGTGGTGGGCGACGTTGTGCCCGGGCTGCGGGAAGAACACGCCCTTCATCCACGCGTAGTCCGCCAGGCCCGGGTGCACCTGCGGCGCGCCGTCCTGCATCGCCGCGTGCACGTCGAGCACCGGCTCGAGCGGCTCGTACTCGACCTCGATGGCCAGCGTGGCCAGCTTGGCCTGCAGCCAGGTCTCGGCCGCCACCGCCGCCACCGCCTCGCCCTGGTGGTGCACGATGCCGCGGGCGAGGATGTCCTTGTCCTCCATGTAGAGGCCGAGCTTCCAGGGCACGTCCTCGCCGGTCAGCACCGCCTTCACCCCCGGCATCGCCTTCGCCTTCGACACGTCGATGCGCTTGATGCGCGCCTTGGCGTGCGGCGAGGGCAGGATGCGGGCGTGCAGCATCCCCGGCAGGACCATGTCGTGCGCGAACGTGGCGGCGCCGGTGACCTTGGCCGCGCCGTCGATGCGGTTCGCCTCGCCGCCCACGTAGGGCGCCGTGGGCGCCGGCTTGGGCACGTAGGTCCCGCTCGCCACCGCCTCGACCGCGTCGACGATGGGCTCGTAGCCGGTGCAGCGGCAGTAGTTCCCGGCCAGCGCCTCGACGATCTCGGCGCGCGTCGGCTTCGCCTTGCGCGCCAGCAGCGCGCGGGCGGAGACCAGCATGCCCGGGGTGCAGAAGCCGCACTGCACGGCGCCGAAGTCCACGAACGCCTGCTGCAGGTCGGAGAGCCTCCCCGGCGCGGGCGTCTCGGCGGCCGAGGTCTCGATGACCGCGCCGTCGGCCTCGACCGCGTACACCAGGCAGGAGTTCACCGGCTTGCCGTCCAGCCGGATCGAGCACAGCCCACACTCGCCGATGTAGCAGCCCGACTTCACCTCGTGGTGGTGCAGGCCCTCGCTCAGCAGCTGGTGCAGGGTCATGCCCACCGGCACGTCGAGCGTCGAGGCCTCGCCGTTCACCGTCAGGGTGATGGTGCGCACGCTCATGACGCCCTCCCCGCGCCGAGCAGCCGGCGTGTCAGCCGGCGACAGAGCGCCGCGGTCATCTCGCGCCGGTACTCGGCCGAGCCACGCACGTCGTCGATGGGCCGGATGTGTTCGAGCGCCAGCCGCGCCAGCCGCTCGCCGGTCGCGGACGGGTCGGCGCCGGGCCCGACGCCGGTGAGCGCCGGCACCAGCGCCGGCCGCACCGCGCAGGAGCCGATCGCCACCCGCAGGGTGCCGGCCGCCGGGTCCCAGGCCGCGGCGCTGTTCACCACCGCCAGGTCGTGACCGCGGGAGCGCTTGATCTTGTCGAAGCCGCTGGCCAGGCCCTTCGCCGGCGGCGGCACGACCACCGCCGTGATCAGCTCGTCGGGCGCCAGCGCCGTCTGGCGCACGCCGAGGAAGAAGTCGGCGAGCGGCGCCTCCCGGGTCCCCCGCGGTCCGGTCACGCGCAGCCGCCCGTCGAGCACGAGCAGCGGCGGGGCGGTGTCCATGCAGGGCGAGGCGTTCGAGAGGTTGCCCGCCACGGTGGCGCGGTAGCGGATCTGCAGCGAGCCGATGGCCTCCGCCCCCTCCGCCAGCGCCGGGAAGACGCGGCGCACGCGCTCGTCCTCGGCCACGTCCTGCACCAGCACGCAGGCGCCCAGCTCGAGCGCGCCGTCCGCCGTCCAGGCGATGCGGCCCAGCTCGGGGATGTGCTTGACGTCCACCAGCACGTCGCACGGCAGGCCGCCGCGCAGCGCGATCACCAGGTCGGTCCCGCCGGCCAGGACCCGCGCCGTCCCGCCGCCCGCCGCCAGCAGCGCGGCGGCCTCCGCCACCGTGCCCGGTCTCTCGTAACGCAAGTCGCCCATCTCGTCTCTCCCCTGCGGCGCGTTCCCGGGAACGGCGCCGGACCCGCGGCGTCACCGCGGGCCCGGGGCGCCGCCCCTCTAGACGGCGTCGAAGATCAGCCCGGCGATGTCCTTGCCGGCGATCTCGCGCACCTTGCCGACCCGGGCCCGCACCCGCTGGCCCGTCCTCGGCTCGGCGATGTCCAGCTGCCCCGTGGCCCGCACGCCCATCTCCAGCTCGACGATGCCGAGCGTGGTGTAGCGCACCGCGTAGTCGAGCGGCAGCGCGTAGACCCGCGTCCAGGTGATCAGCTTGCCCTCGCCCTCGACCGGCACCGGCTCGAACCTGGTGCCGTGGCAGGCGGGGCAGTAGTAGTGCCTCGGGTACGACAGCTTGCCGCAGCTCGCGCACTTCGCGGCTTCGACGGTCTTGACCATGTCACACCCCCCGCTTCAGCACGGTGGCGACGACGTTGTTGCCGAAGCCGCCGAAGTTCACGGCGAAGCCGTGCCTGGGCTGGTTCGGCACCTGGTAGTCGCCCGCCTCGCCGCGCAGCTGCAGCACCAGCTCGACGACCTGCGACACGCCGGTGTTGCCCACGGGATGCCCGCGCGCCTTGAGCCCGCCCGACGGGTTGATGGGCAGCTTGCCGCCGATCCTCGTCTCGCCGCGCTCGAGCGCCTTGTGGCCCTCGCCCTTCTTGAAGAACCCGCACTCCTCGCTCTCGACGATCTCGAGGATGGTGAAGGCGTCGTGCAGCTCGGCGACGTGGATGTCCCTGGGCGCCAGCTTCGCCATGGCGAAGGCGCGCTCGGCCGCCATCCGCACCGCCGTCAGCTCGGTCGGGTCCGGCCGGTCCTGCACCGCCTGCGAGTCGGTCGCCTGCCCCATGCCGGCGAGGAGCACCGGCGTCTTGGCGAACTGCCTCGCCATCTCGGCCGGCGCCAGCAGCACCGCCGAGGCGCCGTCGCTCACCGGGCAGCAGTCGAAGAAGCGCAGCGGCTCGGCGATCCACGGGTTGTTGTTGAGCGCGTCCGGCCCGGTGAGGATGCCCTCCATCGTCACCGGGATGCGCAGGTGGGCCTTCCGGTTCCTGGCGCCGTTCTCGTGGTTCTTGATGGCCACCATCGCCAGGTGCTTCGGCTCGAGGCCGTAGCGCTCCATGTGGAGGCGGGTGAACATCCCGGCCAGCGACGGCAGCGTCACGCCGTAGACGTACTCGGCGTAGCGGTGCGAGAGGTACGAGACGAACTCGGTCGCCTCGAAGTTGTTGACCTCCTGCATGCGCTCGCCGCCGCACACCAGCACCAGGTCGCAGTGGCCCGAGGCCACCGAGTGCATCCCGTGCTTGATGGCCGAGGCGCCCGAGGCCGGGCCGTTCTCGATGGTCTCGGAGACGGTGTGCGGGTACAGGTTCATCCGGTCCACCAGCGCGCTGGACAGGCCCGCCATGCGGTTGTTGCGCGGGGCACCCATGTTGGCGACGTAGACCGCGTCGATCTTCCGCTCGCCGAGGCCGGCGTCCACGATCGCGTCGTGCGACGCCTCGCACATCATCTTGAGCAGGCTCCACTGCGCGCGGCCGAACTGGGTCGAGCCGACGCCGACGATGGCCACGTCCCTCATAGCCGGGCCTCCAGCGTGTGCTCGATCTGCGTCAGCATCACCTTGAGGTCGGGCTTGCGCAGCGGGTAGGAGCCTGCCAGCAGCTCGGGCGAGACCGGGCGCGAGCCCGTCACCAGCCGCGACTTGGCCTTGAAGTAGGTGTCGCGCGTCAGCACCCACGCGGGGGCGCCGCCTAGCTCGTGCTGCACCTCGAACTTCTGGTCGAGCGGGTACTCGATCATCCAGCGGCGGTGGCCGATCGGGCTCTCGGCCACGATCCAGACCTCGTCCTGGCCCAGGTACTCGATGTGGTGCTCCATCTTCGAGGCGAACAGGTGCGAGCCCACGCGCAGGCCGCGCTTGAGCGTCAGCGTGTGGTACGACACACCGTGCTTCTCGTCCCACAGGCGCCCGTTCACGATGCCCGCCAGCACGCCGTCGATGACCCCGACCAGGCAGTACTCGTTGCGCACGCGGTGGGTCTTCCAGCCGAGCAGCTCGGCGAAGAGGCGCGCCGCGACGATGTCGTAGAAGTCGCGGGCCAGCCACGACAGCGGCTGGATGACCTCCAGCATGGTGTCCACCTCGTCCACCGAGGCCTGGCGCACGACCATGGTCTCGCCGCTGGCGAGCAGGACGGCCTTGGGGGGATAGGGGGCCATGGGCAGCACCGGTGGCCGCAGCATGGCCTCGAGTTCGTCGATCATGCGCTCCTCCTCGGAGGTGAGGTATTCGCCGGCATCCCAGTCGTAGACGGGAGGGCTCATCGCGGGCTCCAGAATCGGGTCATCCGTCCGGCGGGGCCGCAGGGACGGGTGGAAGTGGGTAAGATTGCCACTCCCGCGCGCCGCCCACAAGCGGAGCGGCCGCCGCGGAGCCGGGGCGGCCGTCATCCGCGCGTCTCCCCTACCTCAGGAACAGCACCACCACCCCCGCGGCGGCGACCAGCGCGCCCAGCAGGTTGCGCAGGGTGAAGCGCTCGCCGTGGAAGCGGGACGAGAGCGCCAGCGTCAGCACCGGGTAGACGGAGGTGATCGCAGCGGCCACGCCGGCCTCGATGAACTTGAGCGCCGCCAGCGACAGCGTCACGCCCATGAACGGGCCGAAGAACGCCCCGCCCGCCATGAACGCCGCCGCCCGGCGGTCGCGCAGGGCGGCGAACGAGCGGCGCACGTCGCGCTGCAGCGCCGCCAGCACCCAGATGCCCGCGACCGCCGCGACCACGCGGATCACCGTCGCCGAGAGCGGGTCGAGCCCGGTGCGCATCGCCATCTTCGAGAGCACGTAGCCGCCCGCCTGCCCGATCGCCGCCAGCACGCCGGCCACGACGCCCACGGTGACCGAGCCCTCGATGTGGACGTGCTCGCGGCGCTCGCTCTCGAGCAGCACCCAGGTGATGCCGCCGAGGGTGAGCGCCACGCCCAGCAGCACGAGCGGCCCCGGGACCTCGCCCAGCACCGGCCAGGCGAGGAGCAGGGTGAAGATGGGCGACATCGAGGTGACGAGGGCGGCGCGGCCCGGGCCGAGGATGACGAGCGCGCGGAAGTAGTAGAGGTCGCCGAAGACGAAGCCGACCAGGCCGCTCAGCCCCAGCAGCCAGACCTGCTCCGGCGTCGCCCACGTGGGCCACGGCGAGCCGTGCGTGACGAGCAGCGCCGTGCCCAGCAGCAGCATCGCCAGGGTGATGCGCAGGCGGTTGAGCACCACCGAGCCCATGCGCTGGCCGGCGGCGGCGAAGAAGTTGGAGCCGGCCGCCCAGCACACGGCGGTGCCGAGAGCGGCGAACTCGCCGGCGAACCTCATGGGCGGCCCGGGGGGCGGAGCGCGCGGCGCGGGACGCCGCGGGAATCGCCGGTCACGCTCAGGCGCGCGGCGCGCCCGTGGACGACGTCCTTACCTCGACGACACGGTTCTGCCCGTCCACGAGCACAACGTGCGGCTTGAAGCCCGCCAACTCCTCCTCGAGGAACGAGGCGTAGGCCGCGACGATCAGGTGGTCGCCGGCGCTCGCCAGCCGCGCCGCGGCGCCCATGACGCGGATCGTGCCCGAGCCGCGCGGGGCGCGCACCACGTAGGTGGCGAAGCGCTGGCCCGTGTTGACGTTGTAGACCTCGACGCGCTCGTACTCGCGCAGGTCCGCGGCCTCGAGCAGCGCCTCGTCCACCGCGATCGAGCCCTCGTAGTGCAGCTCGGTCTGCGTGACCGTGACGCGGTGGAGCTTGGACTTGAGCAGCATGCGGATCATGGGGAGCTTCCTCCGTCGGGAGCGCAAGGGTACCCGAGCCGGCGACGGAGGCCAACCGGGGCGCAGGCGCAGCCGGGGGAGCCTCCCCGGCCACGGGAGGGACGGTTGTGCCGGCCCCGGGGCCAGGGGTAGGGTGCGGACGGCGTGTCCACGGATTTCCCCGTTTGTCCAAGGAGGCCGCGCATGAGGATCCGCAGTGCTTACGCGCTCTTGCTCTGTGTCACGCTGGTGATGCTGGGGTGTGCGAAGGGTGACCGCGGTCCGACCGGCCCGGCCGGGCCGCCGGGGGATCCGGGAACGGCCAATGTGATCTACTCGGACTGGTTCAGTCCGCCGACCTGGAACGCCGTCACCCAGTTCGGCATCGCGTGGCGCACGTTCACGATGGGCGCGCCCTCGCTCACCCAGGACGTGGTGGACCACGGCGTGGTGCTGGTCTACATGCGCTTCGGCGGGTACAACCCCGACGTCGTCCAGTTGCCGGTCGTGCTGCCCGACGTGGGGCTGAGCTTCAGCTTCCGGGCCCGGGTGGACTCCGTCCGCGCCGAGTACTACTCCCCCTCGAACCCGACGGTCTATCCCGTCGTCGTACCCCCATCGAACCTGGTCCGCTACGTCCTGATTCCCGGCGGCGTCGTGGACGGCGCGATGGTGGCCGAGGGCGGGACCCGGGAGCAGGCGGTCGCGGGGCTGAGGTCCCTGCCGTACGACGAGGCCCGCCGCCGGTTCGGCCTGCCCGACTAGCCCGGCTGCCGCGGGATCACCCGCGGGCACGCGGAAGCCCCGGGGGGCTCACCCCCCGGGGCCTCGTGTCTCGCGCGGACAGATCCCGCCCCGGCGCGGCCTACGCCCGCTCCTCCCAGACCTTCGCCAGGTTGACGATCACCTCGACCGCCTTCTCCATGTCCTGGACCGAGATCCACTCCAGCCGCGAGTGGAAGTTGTGCTCGCCCGCGAACACGTTCGGGGTCGGCAGGCCCATGAAGGAGAGCCGCGAGCCATCGGTGCCGCCGCGGATGGCCGCCTCACGCAGTTCGAGGCCGGCGCGCCGCACCGCCTCGCGCGCGTTCTCGACCACCTGCGGGTACCGGTCGAGCACCTCCTTCATGTTGCGGTAGGACTCGTCCACCTTGCAGGTGACCGAGGCGCCCGGCCAGTCGGCGACCGTCGCCGTCGCCAGCTGCTCGAGGAAGTCCTCCTTCGTCTTCAGCTCGGCGGTGACGAAGTCGCGGATGAGGAACTTGACCGAGGTCTTCTCGACCGCCGCGTCCACCACGTACGGGTGCACGAACCCCTCGCGCTTGTCGGTGGTCTCGGGCGAGAGCCGGTCCTTGGGCAGGCGCGCGAGGAAGTCGCCGGCGATCTTGATCGAGTTGATCATCTTCCCCTTGGCGAAGCCGGGGTGGGTGTTGAAGCCCTCGAAGGTGATGGTCATCGAGTCGGCCGAGAAGGTCTCCATCTCGACCTCGCCCAGCTCCTCGCCGTCCATGGTGTAGGCGCAGAAGGCGCCGAAGCGCTTCACGTCGAAGTGCTTCGTCCCGCCGCCCACCTCCTCGTCCGGCGTGAAGCCGATGCGGATGGCGCCGTGCGGGATCTCGGGGTGCTGCACCAGGTACTCGGCGGCGGCGACGATCTCGGCCACGCCCGCCTTGTTGTCGGCGCCGAGCAGCGTCCTGCCCGAGGCGGTGACGATGTCGTCGCCCTTGCGCCGCGCCAGCGACGGGTTGTCCTTGACCCGCAGCACCGCGGTCGGGTCGTCGGGCAGCACGATGTCCCCGCCCTGCCAGTTCCGGTGGATGATCGCCTTCACGTCGGCGCCGTCGGCCTCGGGCGAGGTGTCCACGTGGGCGATGAAGCCGATGACCGGCACGTCCTTCTTCTTCGTCGTCGCCGGCACGGTGGCGAAGACGTAGCCGTGCTCGTCGCGCGCGGCGTCCTTCAGCCCGACGGCCTTGAGCTCCTCGACCAGCAGGTCGAGCAGCACCAGCTGCTTCGCCGTGCTCGGGTAGGTCGTCGAGTTCTCGTCGGACTGCGTGTCGTACTTGACGTAGCGCAGGAAGCGCTCGAGGGCACTGGTCTTCATGGCCATGGGAAGCTCCTGGGGGCGTTGCAGAGGAGGGGTGTCGCCGGTCGCGGACAGGCTAGACGAGGGCCGGGGCCGAGGCAACCGCAGCCGGGAGGGCGCCCGGCGGCGCGCTCCGCTACAGCAGCTCCTCGACGATCCGCGCGGCGTCGCGCACGAAGCCGGGACAGCGGCAGCGGAACAGGTCCTGCCCGCGCGCCCGCTCCATGCCCTCCTCGGTGGAGATGTCCACCCCGAGCAGCTCCCGGCAGGTGACGGCGCCGTGCAACGCCCGGAACCGCGCCAGGAACTCGCGCACCGCCGGGTAGGCGGCGTGCTTGGACTGCGGGTCCGTCGGCGGCGTCCCGCAGTGCTCGAGCCCCAGCGCCAGCACGGCGCCGGTGACGGCCCCGCAGGTTTCGCCGGTGCGCCCGAGCCCGCCACCGAAGCCGGAGGCCAGGCGCAGCGCCGTCTCGCGGTCCACGTCGGCGGGATCGGCGAACACGGCGAACACCGCCTGCGCGCAGGAGAACTCCTGGTCGAACATCGCCACGGCCTGCTCGACTCGATCGCTCACGTTCCCTCCCGTTCCCTCAGTCCCGCCGCGGCGGCCGCAGCCGCTCGAGGAAGGACGCGTCCATCCAGTAGATGTCCAGGTTCCCGTTCCGCGGCCGCCCGACCATCTCGCGCATCTCGCGCAGGGTCCGCGGCCGTCCCGGCGGCCCGGCGGGCTCGTCCTGCCACGCCGAGGCGAAGAAGAGACGGCGGCCGTCGGGCGAGACGTACGTCGAGCCGGAGCCGCTGCCGCCCGGGCTCACGGCCTCGCCCAGGCAGACGCCCTCGCTCCAGCGGTCGTCCGGGTCGCGGAAGAAGACGAAGTACTGCGGCCGTCCCGGCTCCGCCCCGTCGTCGCGGCCGTCCACGCAGGCGATCAGGTACGACTCGTCGGGCGCGACGAAGGCGTTGTACGGCGTGCCCTTGCCGTTCACCGCCGCCGGCAGCGTGTCGGGCGGCGCGTAGCGGCCGTCCATCCACCGGGAGCGTACGACGACGTAGGGGCCCCGCGGCTGGCCGCGCGTGAAGTAGAGCGTGCCGTCGCGGGTGAGCGAGGGGTAGAACTCGGCGTCCTTCGTGTTGACCGGTGCGCCGAGGTCGTACGGCTCGCCCCACGAGCCGTCGGCGCGGCGGTCGGCGGCGAAGACGTTCTGGTTCGCCCAGCCGGGCCTGGCCTGCTCCCCCGCGGTCGGGCGCGTGCTCAGGAACAGCACCCGCTTCCCGTCGGCCGAGAGGCACGGTTCGAAGGTCATGAACGCGGGGTCGGCGGCGAAGCCCGCCACCTCCGGCTCCGTCCAGTGGCCGTCCACGAGCCGGGTCACCATGACGGTGGCGGACCGCCCGGCCATGACGCCGAAGTAGATCTCGTCCCCGGTTGCGCTGACGACCACGTCGCGCTCGTCCAGCCCCCCGCTCACCAGCCCCCGCGCGAACACGACCGCCGAGTCCCCCGGCGGCGGCTCGCCGAGGTATGGGCCGGTGCGGGCGGCGAAGGCGGGTCCGCCCAGCGCCGCCGCCGCCACGTGCTCCTCGGCCTTCGAGAAGTGCATCTGCACGATCTTCCAGTCGCCGCGGCGCTTCTCCAGCACGCCCGTCCAGCGCACGTCGTCCCAGTTGGCCGGCCGGCCGTCCCAGGTGTTGTGGTCCATGAGCCGGCACGAGTACCAGGCGACGTCGCCCGACTTCGAGAGGTGGATGCGCAGGTCGTCGAACCGGGAGGCGACCGCCCGGAACCGCGGGTCCATGAAGACGGACTCCGTCAGTTCGCGGAACGCCTGGAAGCCCTCCGTCGCGTTCGTGTCGGGGTTGAAGAAGAACAGGTCCGGGCCGGCGGCGAAGCACGAGTACAGCGCCAGCGTGTCCTTGGTCATCGCCCACTCGATCGAGGTGCGGACGACCTTGGCGATCCTCGCCTTCTCGGCGTCCGCGCCCCGGGCGGCGGACGCGCCCGCCGCGCCGAGGCAGAGGACCAGGCCGGCCAGCACGAGCCGGCGGCAGAACGTGCGCATCGCTTCCTCCTGACGGCCGGTCCTCCGGTGGGACGGGCGCCCCGCCGCGGGCCGGCCCCCGACACCCGCCATCC
>CAZSQE010000037.1:0-11413 GCA_964608905.1 uncultured bacterium
GGCCCGGCTCGGGCAGCGGCCTGGGCACGGGGGAGCCGAAGGGCGGTCGGTAGGAGGGATTCCGGAGTCCGCTCCTGTCGCACCGATGGAAGGGCGCGCCGGCGGAGGGCAGTCGGGGCGGCGACCCCGGGTCCGCCGGCGAACCACAGGCGGCAGCAAGGTGGCAAGTTCAACCCAGAGGGAGGCAGTTCGATGAAGCGCAGCATCCTCGTCCTTTCGTTCCTCATGCTCGTCGCGCTTCTCGCCGCGGGCGGCGCTTCCGCCGCCGGGACTCCGAGCGGCGCCAACTACAACTACCAGTGGCTGACGGACTCGGACGGCGACGGCATCCCCAACTGCGAGGACCCCGACTACGCACCACCGCAGGACGGCAGCGGCTTCCAGCGCGGCCAGGTGAAGAACACGACCACGTCGGGCGAGTACTCTTTCCGCTACAACTGGAACTGGCGGCTGGCGCTCATGCTCGGTCCGTGGCTCCCGAACATCGGCCTGGGCGGCGCCTCGGGCTACGGCCCCGGCGACGGCACGGGCAACGGTGGCGAGGGTCCGGCCGACGGCACGGGCTACGGCCCCGGCGACGGCACGGGCGACTGCGACGGCGGCGGGCCCTACGGCCTGGTGCTCCGCGTCGGCCGGTAGTCCCCCCGAGCGACGAACGGCAGCGGCCGGGTCGGTTCTCCGACCCGGCCGCGCGTTTTTCCTCCGCCGCGTGGGCCGAGTCGAGATTCGTGTGGACCCGACTCGACACCGGCCGTAGTCTCCATTCAGGTGCTGGCGCCCCTCCGGCTCGTGCTCCACCGTTCTCCCGACGTGAGTGGGCGCCCTCTTGCAGGTTCCTGCGACGGAGGGGAGGAGCATGATCATGAGGCGTTCAGGATCGTCGTGGTGCGCCGTGGCGCTGGCCGCGGCGCTGATTCTCCCGTGGAGTGGCGCGCCGGCGTTCGCCGCCGCCAACGGATCCCTGCCCGACGATCCCTCGGGGGCGCCGGCGGGCTACCAGGGCGTCCGGCCCGCGAGGCCCGTGGTACCGGAAGGGCTCGACGACACGCTGAAGCCACTGGACGAGGCGGCGCCAGCCGCCGTGGCGCGGTCCGACGTCTCCGACGTCGCGCTGGCGCCGCTGCTGGAGACGGTCACGCGCCTCGCACTCTGGGAGCGTCTGGCGGGCATCGGGCCGGCGGACCGGTCGAAGGCGCGCGTCGAGGTCGAACTCGGAGCTGGCGCGGAGCCCGCGGACCGGCTCGTGGCGGCGCGGCTGGCGGAGGCGTGGGGCGCCGGCCGGTTCGACGAGGCCATCGCCGAGTTGCGCGCGTTCGAGGAGTCGGGAGGGGCGTGCGGCCTGGTCATCTCCTGGAACGAGGGAGCCGCGCCCGCGGCCGGCCTGGCCACGGCCGCCATGGCCGCGGGCGGCACGGACGTGCGCATCGGCACGCGCGCGGACGGCCGGATCGCGTGCCTCGATTTCGACGCCGCGACCGGCTACCTCTTCGCCGTCCTGTGCTGGGGTGCCGGGACCGGCGGACAGGCGTACTGGACGGCGCATCGCTCCACCGACGGCGGCGCCACGTGGTCCGAGACGACGGCCTTCGGATCCTCGTCGGGCATCGTGGAGGTCTCCGCCACGGTCGTGGGTGGGTACGTGTACGTCGGTTACATCCTGGGGGGTGCCCCGAGCGAGTTCCGGCTGCGCCGCTGCCTGGTCCCCAGCGGCAGCCTGGACGGCGGCTACGGCTACCAGGTCGTCTTGGACGCGGGCGCGGCCACGTTCGAGGAGATCTGCGTCGTCTCGAACGCCCAGAGCTCCGACAACCGCATCTACTGCTTCGCCATCCAGAGCAGCGACTCGCTGAAGATGCGCCTGGACGATGCCGCCGACGGCACGACCTTCAGCGACCTGTCCCCGCCCGTGGCCGACGCCGAGACCGGCCTCGACGCGACGTGGAACCACGGCTACGCGGACCACTTCCTTTACGTGTGCTACGTCGCCACCGACGGGCGGATCCGCGCGCAGTCCCGGGGGGCGACGTGGACGGGCCACAACCTCGCCTCGGCCTCGGGCGTCGTCCACCGTTACGGCGTCTCCATCTCCGCCTACGAAGATAACGTCATCTGCGCCTACGAGAGCGCGATGGAGAACGGACGGGGCATCGAGTACCGCATCAGCTACGACGCGGGCGTCGTCTGGAGCACCGGCTATCTGGCGACCCCCGACGGCGCGACCGTGTCCGGCTACATGTGCCCGGACGTGGACGCCCACGACGGCCACGGCACGGCTGTCGTCTACCAGGCGGAGGTCGGCGAGCCGGACCCGGTCTACTACCAGAAACGGGCCGGCTACCAGCCCGGGGGGTGGGAAACCCGGCAGCAGTTCAACGACCACGACGTCTCGACCGGCAGCTGGCTCACCCTGAGCGACGTGCCGGTGCTGGGGACGACGTGCTTCAGCCACGGGGCCGTCTACTTCAACGGCGGCATCCCGTACTTCGATCTGCCGGTGCTGGGGACGGCGGACGTGACGCCGCCCGCGGTGGCGACCGGCGTGCGGCTCCACCCGCCGGCGCCGAGCCCGTTCTCCGACCGGGCCGCGGCGCGGTTCACGCTGCCGGCCGCCGGGCACGCGCGACTGGAGGTGTTCAACGTCCAGGGCCGGCGCGTCGCCACGCTCGCCGACGGCCCGATGGAGGCCGGGACGCACTCGCTCACGCTCGACGGCCGGGGGCTCGGCAGCGGTGTGTACTTCTGCCGGCTGACGGCGGGCGCGGCACGGCTGACCATCCGGTTCGTCGTGGTCCACTGACGCCGTAGCGACGCGGCGCGGCATTCCGGCGGCCACCCCCGGGAGGGGTGGCCGTCGGACTGCGTGCCGGCGGGGGCCGTTGGAGCCCGACCCGCGGGATGCCGTATCCTCGAGGAGCGGAGGGCCCGGCCGAGCGCGCCGGGCCCGTCCGCGCCTCCGCGTGCGGCCGCCGCCTGCCCATGACCCTGCCATCCGGAAGGAGCCCGCAGTGAGCGCCACCCTGGACCGCACCACCTGCTCGCGCTGCGTCCTCGATTCCACCGTGCCCGGCATCGAGTTCGACGCCGAGGGGGTCTGCAGCCACTGCCGGCTGTTCGACCGCCTCGAGACCCGCTACCCGCAGGGCGAGCCCGCGCGCGAGCGCTTCGGCCGGCTCATCGCGGAGATGAAGGCCGCCGGCCGCGGGCGGAAGTACGACTGCGTCATGGGCTACAGCGGCGGCACCGACAGCACCTACTGCCTCTACGTCGCCAAGAAGGCCGGACTGCGCCCGCTGGCGGTGCACTTCGACAACGGCTGGGTCGCCCCGGTGGCCCGGGAGAACATGGAGAAGGTCGCCGGCAAGCTGGGCGTGGACGTGAAGACCGTGCCCGCCGACTGGGCCGAGCTGAAGACCTATTACCTGGCCGGCCTGAAGGCCTCGGTGCCGGACCTGTGCATGCCCTGCATGATCGGCATCAGCACGTCGCTCTACCGCGCGGCGGTCGAGCACGACGTGCCCTGCATCGTGCTCGGCACGTCGTTCCGCACCGAGGGCATGACCCCGGCCCGCTGGGCCTACCTCGACCCGAGGTACTTCGACGACCTCGTGCGGCGCTTCTCCGGCCGGCCCGGGGCCCCGGGCCGGTTCAACGGCGTGCGCCTGCGGGACTTTGCGTACTACGTCGGCATCAGGCGCATCAAGACCGTCCAGTTCCCGCTCTACCTCGACTACCGCGACGCCGAGATCCGCCGCACGCTGGAGACCGAACTGGGCTGGGAGTACGGGGGCAAGCACCACTTCGACTGCGTCTTCAAGCCGCTGGTGGGCCACCTGCACACCCACAAGTTCGGCATCGACCTCAGGAAGATCCCGCTGGCGGCGCTGGTGCGCACCGGACAACTGTCCCGCGCCGAGGCGCTGGCGGCGCTCGAGCAGCCGGGCGACGCCACCCCGGACGAGCTGGCGCTGCCCCTCGAGCGCCTGGGGCTCACCCGGCAGGACCTCGAGGCGTTCCTGCGCGAGCCGCCGAAGTCGTTCGACGACTACCGCAGCCACCACGGCAAGCTGGCCGCCATGTCGCCGCTGGTGAAGCTGCTGGCCCGGCTGCGCCTGGTGCCGGAGACGCTCTACGAGAAGTACATCCAGCTGCGCTGACCCCGGGGCGGCGTCAGAGGAAGGGAAGGTTCCCTTGCGGAGCGGGCCTCCGCCACCCTGCAGCCGCCGGGGTCCACCGGATGGCCCGGTGTCGCCACCCGAGAACGGCGAAGGTTGCGGGCGGTGGAGGAAGCATGTAGCGTAGGATGTTGCAGGCCGGTCCGGGCGCGGGTTGCGGCCGGAAGGCGATGCGCTGGATTGGACCTAGTCGCCTGTGGCAGCGGAGGTTGACGCCTCGTGAACAAGCACCCCCGGGCCGCGCAGGTTCTCACCGGCATCTTCCTCCTTGCGCTGGCGATCCGGCTGGGCGCGATTGGGATCGACTGGACGCGGCCGCTGGTGGGGGACGAGGTCGCATTCGACCAAATCGCCTGGAGCGTGGCCTCCGGCCACGGCTACACCCGCAGTTCGATGGAGGGTACACGCAGCCCCACCGCTATCCGCGGTCCTTCCTACGTGCTCCTATTGGCCGCTTCCTACCGCCTCTTCGGCCACAATCCAACTGTGCCACTCGTCTGTCAGGCCCTGCTCGATGCCCTGAGCGTGCTCCTGGTGTACTGGCTAGGTGTGCGTTGGTTCCGATACTCCGGGGTCGGACTCGTGGCCGCCGGCCTGTACGCGGTCTTCCCGCCGTTCATCTCCATGTCGGCGTCGTTGCTCAACGAGACGTTCGTCCAATTCACGCTGCTCTCGGCCGTGGCCCTGTTCTTCGCCCACCTGGACGGCAGAGGGACGCGGTACCTCCTCCTGAGCGCGCTCGCGCTCGGGCTCTGCGCTCTCAGCAAGCCGCACGTCGCCGCGGTGGGCGTGCTGCTCGGCGCGGCCATGGTGGCGCGGACCGGGTGGGCTCGCGCCGTGCGCGCCACGGCTGTGATGGTGGCCGTGGTGGGCCTGGTCATGTCGCCCTGGGTGGTGCGCAACTCGCTGGTGCTCGGGACATTCGTGCCCGGGCTGACCTGGGGTGGCTTGGGGCTGTGGCTCGGGGCCGGGCCCGTGGAAGGACGGACGATCGGGAGTCTGGGCGAGCGCGGCGTCCCCGACAGCCTGCGGCGGCACGTGGAGGCGCTGAGCGAAGTTGAGACCGATCGGTGGGGGGTGCGCGAAGCGCGGCGTCTGATCGCGAGCGATCCGGGGCACTACGTCCTTCTCAGCGTGAAGAAGGTGTTCCGTCTCTGGTTCAACCTGGGCTTCGACGGCGTGCGCCCGTCGCGGGCGAGCCTGATGGTGGCCGCGTTCAACGCCCTGGCAATCCTGTTGGCCCTGGTCGGCGCGCGCCTGGGTCGCCCCGACCCGGCCTCGACCTGGTTCATGGCGATGCTCGCCGCGTACTGGACCCTCGTCCATGTGCCCTTCGTGGCGGTGGTGCGGTACGCGTTCCCCTACTTGGCCATGTTGTTCGTCTTCGCCGCCGCGGGAGTGGCGCTCCTGTGGTGGCGGTCGGGAAGCGAGGCGGCCCTGGCGGGTCTCCGGACGCCGGGTCCCGGCGGCGGGGCCGGGGGCAGGGGGAAGGCCGCCACGTGACCCGCCCGGCGTACGACACCATCGTCGTGGGCGGCGGCTTCTTCGGCTGCAGCCTGGGCCTGCACCTGGCCGGGCGGCTCGGCCAGCGGGTGGTCGTGCTCGAGCGCGAGGCCGAGCTGCTGCAGCGCGCCAGCTACGCCAACCAGGCCCGCGTGCACAACGGCTACCACTACCCGCGCTCGCTGCTCACGGCGCTGCGCTGCCGCGTGAACTTCCCGCTGTTCGTGCGCGACTACGCCGAGTGCGTCGTCAGCGACTTCGAGAAGTACTACGCCGTGGGCGGGTACGCCTCGAAGGTGACCGCCGAGCAGTTCCGGCTGTTCTGCGACCGCGTCGGGGCGCGCACGCAGCCCGCCCCGAAGGCGATCCGCGCCCTGTTCGACCCGCACCTCGTCGAGGGCGTGTTCCGCGTCCAGGAGGTCGCCTTCGACGCGGTCAAGCTGAAGGACATCGTCGAGCGGCAGCTGGCGGCGAGCCCGGTCGAGTTGCGGCGCCGCACCGAGGCCCTCACCGTGCGCCGGCTCGTCGGGGGCGCGCTCGAGGTGACCTGCCGCACGCCGGGGGGGGAGGAGCGGCTGACCGGGACGGCGGTGCTCGACTGCACCTACTCGCGCATCAACCAGCTGCTGGTGCGCTCCGGCCTGCCGCCCATCCGCCTCAAGCACGAGCTGACCGAGATGCCCCTGGTCCGGGTCCCCGACGAGGTGCGCGGCCGCGGCTTCACCATGATGTGCGGGCCGTTCTTCTCGGTGATGCCGTTCCCGCCGCTCGGCCTGCACACCCTCTCGCACGTGCGCTACACGCCGCACTGCGAGTGGATGGACACGGCGGCGGACGGCTGGCGCGACCCCTACGAGCTGTTCGAGCGGGCGCGGCGGGTCACGAACTTCCCGCACATGGTGCGCGACGTGGCCCGCTACATGCCCTGCCTGCGGACGTGCGAGTACGTGGACTCGATCTGGGAGGTCAAGACGGTGCTGCCCAAGAGCGAGGTGGACGACAGCCGGCCGGTGCTCTACCGCACCGATTGCGGGCTGCCGAACCTGACGTGCATACTGGGCGGGAAGATCGACAACATCTACGACATCATGGACGTGATGAGCGACGCGTCCGGGCGGCGGGCGGGGTGAGGCCCGCGGCCGGCGGCGCGCGCTCGGCGGGACGGACCCACAGCCGGGAGCTCGAGTGATGCCAACGTCGGACTGCTTCGTATCCGTGGTCGCCGCGTTGCACGACGACGCCGACATCGTCGAGGCGTTCGTCCGCGAGGTGATCGTCATCCTCAAGCGCGAGTATGCCAACTACGAGCTGGTGCTCGTGGACGACGGCTCCGGCGACGACACGGCGGCGCGGGTCGGCACGCTGCTGGGCGAGGAGCGCTGCATCCGCCTGCTGCGGCTGTCGCGCCACTTCGGCCAGGACATCGCCATCACCGCCGGGCTCGACACGGTGATCGGGGACTTCGTCGTGGTGCTCGACCCGGAGAGCGACCCGCCCGAGCTCGTCCCCGAGATGGTCGAGTGCTGCCGCCGTGGCCCGGGCGTGGTCTACGGCGTGCGCCGGCGCGCGCCGGCGGAGCCGCTGTACCTGCGCCTCGGGCGGCCGCTGTTCTACCGCTACTTCAACCGCGTGCTCGGCATCGCCCTGCCCGCCGGCTCGACCGACTTCCGCGCCTACAGCCGCCAGTCGGTGAACGCCATCGTGCGCATCAAGGACCGCCTGCGCTACATGCGCACCTTCGGCACGGTCATCGGCTTCGGCGCCGAGCCGTTCCCCTACGAGCCCAGGTTGCGCCGGGCGCGCCCGCGCAGCCGCACCCTGCTGCAGTCCATCGGCCTCGCGGTCAACATGACGGTGGCGAACTCGAACCGGCCGCTGCGCTTCGCCAGCTTCCTCGCGCTGGCGGCGGCGCTGGTCTCGGGGGCGGTGGCCGTCTACGCGCTGCTGATCGGCTGGCTGGCCCGCGACGTGGCCCCGGGCTGGACGACGCGCCAGGTCTTCGACTCGCTCATGTTCACGGTGGTCTTCGCGGTCCTCGGCACGCTGGGCGAGTACGTCGGCCGGCTGCTCGACGAGGTCAAGGACCGGCCGCTGTACTTCGTGCGCGAGGAGCGGGACAGCTCGGTGCTGCTGGTGGACGAGAAGCGCAAGAACGTGGTGACGGAAACGGACTGACCCCCGCCGGGTCGCCTGCCGGAGGAACCGATGGAGTACTGCCGCATCGCCGCCGACGTGAAGCTGGGGAGGGACGTCCAGATCCACGGCTTCGTGAACCTGTACGGGTGCTCGATTGGGGACGGGACCCGCCTCGGCGCGTTCGTCGAGGTGCAGAAGGGGGCGGTCATCGGCCGCCGCTGCAAGATCTCGAGCCACACCTTCATCTGCGAGGGGGTGGAGATCGAGGACAACGTGTTCGTCGGGCACGGCGTCATGTTCACCAACACCATGCTGCCCCGCTCGGTGAACACGGCCGGCGCGCTGCAGACCGAGGCCGACTGGGAGTGCCTGCGCACGCGCATCGGCGAGGGGGCCTCCATCGGCTCCGGCTCGGTCATCCTCTGCGGCCTGACCGTGGGCCGGAACGCCGTGGTCGGCGCCGGCGCCGTGGTGACGAAGAGCGTCCCCGACGGTGAGGTCTGGGTCGGCAACCCGGCCCGCTTCCTCAAGAAGGTCCAGGCCTGAGCCGGAGCGCGTCATGAGCGACGTCGCGGCGCCGGGTCCGGCCTCCGTGGGGGGGCCGGCGCCGCTCTACCCGGGGCACCGCGTGCTGGCCACGTTCCCGTTCGTCGACGAGCGCGTGAAGCTGGCGCGGCTGGCGCCCAAGCTCGTCGCCGGGCTGGTGGACGCGTGGCTGCCGGTGGACGACGGCTCGACCGACGGGGGGGGCGAGCTGCTCGAGGCGCGCGGCATCCGGCCGCTGCGGCACCCGGAGCGGCGCGGCATCGGCGCCTGCCTCAGGGACGTGGTGCGGCACGGGCGGGCGAACGGCTTCGACATCCTCGTGGTGATGGCCGGCAACGACAAGGACGACCCGGCCGAGATCCCGCGGCTGCTGCGGCCCATCGTCGCGGACGGCGTGGACTACGTGCAGGGCAGCCGCTTCCTCGCCGGCGGGGCGAGCCCCAACCTGCCGCCCTTCCGCCGCTTCGCCATCCGCCTGCTGAGCGCGCTCTTCCGCCTCTACGCCCGGCGCGCCTGCACCGACCTGACCAACGGGTTCCGCGCCTACCGGCTGAGCCTGTTCGACGACCCGCGCATCGACATCGAGCAGGACTGGCTGGACGACTACGAGTTCGAGTACTACGTGCACTGGAAGGTCTACACCCTGGGCTACCGGGTGGCCGAGGTGCCGGTCACCAAGGCCTACCCGGCGGACCGGGGCGAGTCCTATTCGAAGATCAGGCCGATCACGGGCTGGTGGCGCATGCTCCGCCCGTTCATCCTCCTCGCGCTGCGGATCAAGAGATAGGAGTGCCCATGAGCGACCGTGGTGGTGCCGCCGGCCCCGTGCCCTTCTTCGACCTGAAGCAGCAGTACGCCGGGCTGCGCGCCGAGCTCCTGCCCGCCCTCGAGGCGGTGCTGGCGGACGGCCGCTACGTCGCCGGGCCGGCGGTCACGGACTTCGAGGAGGCCTTCGCCGCCTACTGCCGCGTGCCGCACTGCATCGCGGTGAACACCGGCACCAGCGCGCTGCACCTGGCCCTGCTCTGCCTCGACATCGGCCCGGGCGACGAGGTGGTGACCGTCTCGCACAGCTTCATCGCCACCGCCTGGCCCATCCTCTACGAGGGGGCGACGCCGGTGTTCGTGGACGTGGACCCGGTGCGGTTCACCCTGGACCCGGCCTCGCTCGAGCGGGCCCTCACGCCGCGCACGAAGGCCATCGTCGTAGTCCACCTCTACGGGCAGGTCGCCGACATGGACCCGATCCTGGCGCTGGCCGACGCGCGCGGCATCCCGGTCATCGAGGACTGCGCCCAGTCGCACGGCGCGGAGTACAAGGGGCGGCGGGCCGGCGCGATCGGGCGCATCGGCTGCTTCAGCTTCTACCCGAGCAAGAACCTCGGCACCTACGGCGAGGGCGGCGCGGTCACCACCCACGACCCGGCGCTGGCCGCGCGCTGCCGCCTGCTGCGCGACCACGCGCAGCAGGAGCGCTACCTGCACACCGAGGTCGGCTACAACTACCGGCTGAACAGCCTGCAGGCGGCCATCCTCTCGGTGAAGCTGCGCCACCTCGACGACTGGACCGACGCCCGCGTCCGCCTGGCGGCCGAGTACGACCGGGTGCTGGCCGGCACGCCGGTGGCGGCGCCGGCGCCCTGCCCGGACGGGCGGCACGTCTACTACCTGTACGTGGTGCGCCACCCGCGGCGGGACGCGTTCCGCGACGCTCTGGCCGGCCTCGGCGTCGAGACCGCGGTGCACTACCCGATCCCCATCCACCTGCAGCCGGTCTTCCGCCGGCTCGGGTTCAGGGAGGGGGACCTGCCCGTGACCGAGGAGATCGCCCGGACCTGCGTCAGCCTGCCGCTCTATCCGGAGATGCCGCCGGACACGCCGCAGCGCGTGGCGGAGGCCATCCGCCGCGTCGGTTGAGCGGGCCGGCTAGCGCAGCCGCACCAGCGCGGTGGTGAACCGCCGGCCCCCGGCCGTGAGTCGCGCGTAGTAGACGCCCGGCGGCACCGGCCGGTGGCCGTCGTCCCGCGCGTCCCAGACCGCGCGGTGGACGCCGGCCTCGAGCCGGCCGGACACGAGCGCGCGGACGCGGCGGCCGTCCACGCCGTAGACCACGAGCTCGGCCGGGCCCGGCTCGGCCAGCGCGAACGTCAGCGCCACCGCGCCCCGCAGCGGGTTCGGCGCGGGCGGGAGCAGCAGGGTCTCGCGGGGGCGCTCGAGCCGGTTCGACAGCGTGACGTCCCCGGGCGGGAGGTCGCGGTTCTCCGCGTCGCGCAGCACCAGGCCGGCGATGCGGAGGCCCGCCACGCCGGCGCGCCGCGCGCGGAACGTCACGGTGGCCACCTCGCCCTCGCCGAGGAACCCGGTCGCGCGCCGGCCGAGCAGAACGGCGTCCACCGTGCCGGGGCACGGCGCAAGGACGAGGCCGCCCTGCTCGAGGGCCAGCGCGCCGGCCCTCGTCTCCACCGGCTCGACGACCTCGGCGTCCCAGCCGAGGCGGACGGACAGGCCCTGGATGCGCCCCGCGCCCCGGAGGACGAGGCTGGCCGTCACCGTCTGCCCCGCCTCGACGAGCGACGGCGCCTCCAGGCGGAGCTCCTCGGGCTCGGCCGCATCACCCGCCGTGGCGAGGTCCGCGGGCGGCGCCGCGAGCTCCGGGCCCGTCACGTCGGCGCCGAAGTTGGCGGCGAAGAGGAACAGGTCCTCGAAATCGAGCGCGCGGTCGGGCATCGGCCGCCCGTCCGGCGCGCCGGCCACCGTGGGGCCGACGTCCAGGTACTCGACGCCGCGGGCGGCGATCGCCGTGGAGTCGATGCCGTAGTGGGCACCCAGCAGTGTGACGTCCTCCATGCCCACGCGGCCGTTGCCGCTGCCCCGGGTGGCGGCGTCGGAGACGTCGCCCAGCAGGTAGTCGAGCGTGCCGCCGGTCATGTTCGAGGGGGCGGAGAGGACGCCGCACTCGCTCTCCACGAGGGCGACGTAGTGCCAGAAGCCGCGCGACGCCCCGCGGTCCACGAAGCCCGGTGCGGCCCCGGCCGAGACCAGCACCCAGGGTGGAC